>CAJBHE010000038.1 GCA_903952885.1 uncultured Burkholderiales bacterium | reverse complement strand
ATGGAAAAAATCGCGCCCCTGTTAGCCGATGCCGATTTCAGCTTCGAATTCAAAGAACCCGCCAATTTGCCCAACCCCATGCTCAGCATGCAAGGCGTGAGCGTGGGCTACCCCGCCCCGGCCGACGCGCCTGCGGGCACACCACCCACGGTCATCGTGCAAAACGTCAGCCGCTCGGTGCTGGCGGGCCAGCGCATTGGTATCTTGGGTGCCAACGGCCAAGGTAAATCCACGCTGGTGAAAACCATTGCGCGTGATTTGCAAGCCATCGGCGGCGACATGACCGAAGGCAAGGGCCTTAATATCGGCTACTTTGCGCAGCAAGAACTCGACGTGCTGCACCCCGCCGACAACCCGCTACAGCACATGATTGACCTGTGCAAAAAGCTCACCACCGACGGCAAATTGGCGGGCCAAGCCACACGCGAGCAAGACTTGCGCAGCTTCCTAGGCCAGTTCAACTTTGGCGGCGACATGGTCAAGCAAGCCGTGGGCAGCATGAGCGGTGGCGAAAAAGCCCGCTTGGTGCTGTGCATGTTGGTGTGGCAACGCCCCAACCTCTTGCTGATGGACGAGCCCACCAACCACTTGGACTTGGCCACCCGCGAAGCCCTGAGCATGGCGCTCAACGAGTTTGAAGGCACCGTGATGCTGGTCAGCCATGACCGTGCTTTGTTGCGTGCGGTGTGTGACGAGTTCTGGATGGTGTCACGCGGTGGCGTCGAACCCTTTGACGGCGACTTGGACGACTACCAACGCTACCTGCTGGACGAAGGCAAACGCTTGCGTGCTGAAGCTGTGGCTCAGGCTAATGCGGCGGCGCTCAAGCCGGCTGTTGTTGCGCCTGTGGTGGTGGCCAAAGACAACGCTCAGCTGCGCAAAGACATCAACGAGAAAAAACGTCCGTTGAAAAAAGAGATGGATGGCGTGGAAAAAACCATGGCCACGCTCGAGTCTGAAAAAACCGCGCTGCACGACAAACTCGCCACACCCTTGCCGCCCGCTGACATTGCCGAAGCAGGCAAACGCCTCAAAGCCGTGGAAGACGAACTGGCTGCGCTTGAGTTGCGTTGGCTGGAGCTGACCGAAGCGATGGAGGCGATTGAAAGCGCGATGGCTTAATTCATTGAAGTGAAGCGTGCACTGAACTGCGCGCTGCACCAAATGATGGCTGGAAACGAACACAGCCACGCCCAGAAGAATCGGTTCAAGCCAAAGAACCAAAACACCAAGAGGTGAAACAACGCCGCCACGGCGCAAAAGACGGCAGCCAAGCGTGGGTCGAGCAAACTCAAGGGAAACAAAATTTCCCACACGATGAAGCCCCAAGAGCTCAGCATAGCCAGCCACTTGTTGCGCAGCGGGTGAGTGGCCGACAGTGGCCCGTAAATGGCGCCGTTCAAAAAGATGGTCAGTGCAGCGCCGTTGCGCCATTCAGGCCGCAGGAGTTTGACCGCACCCGACATGAAGTACGACGTGACGGCCTGAATGGCGATGTACCAAAAGCCTGCTTGCCAACCCAGCTGCACATAGCCAAACGCCCCCAACACTTGCGACATGAGCAAACCCGTGAGTACCACCAGGGTAAAAAAATCACTGCCCCCGTTGAACGCGCCGCGCCAACGAACCAAGATGAGTAAATTGCCCACAAACAAAAAGCCAATCAAGGGCAGCGATGCCCCCTGCACGGCCAACACAACAGCAGCCAGCAACCTTAAAACCAAATGCAGCTGATGCACAGTCGGCTTGAACAGCACGTCCAACACGGCGCGCATCCGTGCGTTGGGAATATCTGCACGCTGCAACTGCCAAGACCAAAATCCATCGTATGAGGTGTATTTGCCCATCCGCAAATACTCCAAGGATTGAACGAGCAAGCTCAATGCAAATAACAGTTCGGTGGCGCGAATGGCTGTCAGCATGCAGCCTCCACAGGCGACGTCATCATCACTTGCGTGTCCACATTTTCAGTACGGCCATCCAGCACCATGCGCAGCTCAAACTGACTGTGCGTGAAGTTCACATGACGCGCGCGCAGCACTTGCACACTCAAGCGTTGCATCATTTGGTAGCTCACCAAACCGCGCGGGTCTTTGCCTTCAGGCAAATCGTGCAAGTCCGCCCAAAAGTGGTCCACCATGTTTTGTTGGGCCAGTCCGATGTTGGTGTCGGGGTTGTGCAGCAGGTGGCTTAAGCGGCGCACTCGACGCGGGTAGATCAACACCCAGTCAGACCATTGCAACTCACCCGGGGCCAGCTGCACTGCAGAGCGTGCATACAGGTGCGGCACATAACCCACCGCGTGAAAAAACTTCCAGTTTGGAAAAAATGCGCGTAGCAAAAACAGCCACGGGCCTTTGATGACGGGGGTTTTGACGATAAGCGTGGCGATCAACACCAAGAAATACAAAACGAACAGGGCTTCGGTCATGGACAAATTCTAGAGGCCAGCCTTAAGCATCAGTTACCAGGCGGCTTTTCGTTGGTTACCATCACGCTAAAAAAGCGAATAAAAACCCCGTCAGCCTGATAACTGACGGGGCTTTATTTTTGGGGTAGCTGGACTCAGCGTTATTCTTTGTGGGTGTAGACGTAGTAGCCGCCGACTGCAATCACAATGCACAAACCAAATAATAAGTAGGCAAGTGGTGTAATGGATATCTCCTTATCAAAAGCATTACCGCGAATGCTAACACTGCCGTGACCTGCCCCCTTGAGTTCGAGCGGCAGCGTCAAACTGCGCTATGAAAAATGTCTAGAGGTTTGGGGGAATGCCAGT
>CAJBHE010000037.1 GCA_903952885.1 uncultured Burkholderiales bacterium | reverse complement strand
GCGCATGGCAGCGAAGCTGCTGTGCATGGCGCCCACGGGCACGGCGAGCAACACGAGGTCTGCGCCTTGCACTGCTTCGGCCACACTGCTGCAAGCTTGGTCGATGACCTTGAGTTCAACAGCGCGTTGGCGGGTTTTTTCAGAAGCGCTGAAGCCCACGATAGTTTGCACAAGTCCCGCCTCGCGCAAGGCGAGCGCAAACGAGCCGCCCATCAGGCCACAGCCGATGAGGGCAAGCCGCTGGAATGTCATTCTGAAACTGGGTAAGAACCCAAAACCTTGTAGAACGCGCACAAGCCTTGCAGCTCTTGCAGCGCAGCAGCCACATGGGGCTGACTGACGTGGCCTTGGATGTCGATGTAGAAGTAATACTCCCACTGGCCCGATTTGGCTGGGCGCGATTCAAAGCGTGTCATTGATACGCCGTTGTTCTTGAGCGGTACGAGCAAGTCGTGCACAGCGCCCGGGCGGTTGGGCACCGACAGCACTAAGCTGGTGCAGTCGTTGCCAGATGCAGGCGGTGTGGCCAAGGTTTGAGGCAAGGCGATGACGGCAAAGCGTGTGCGGTTGTAGGCCTCGTCTTGGATGGCGTGGTGCACGATGTGCAGGCCAAATTGGCTGGCTGCGCGTTCGCTGGCCAAGGCCGCCCACTTGGGGTTGGTGGCGGCGAGGCGTGCGCCTTCGGCATTGCTAGACACTGCACGGCGCTCGGCCAATGGCAAATGTTGGCTGAGCCAACCTTGGCATTGGGCCAAGGCTTGAGGGTGAGCCATCACGACTTCAATGTCGGCATCGGAGTTGATTTGGCGCATCAAGTTGTGGCGCACCAAGAGACTGACTTCACCCACGACGTGAACGGGGGAGCGCAAGAACAAATCGAGTGAGCGTGCCACCACACCTTCGGTGGAGTTTTCCATGCCCACCAAGCCGAATTGGGCTGTGCCCGCAGCAGTGGCGTGGAAGACTTCGTCAAAGTTGGCGCAGTAAATCAGGTTCGCTGCGCTGCCAAAAAATTCAATCGCCGCTTGTTCGCAAAACGTGCCTTGGGGGCCTAGCACCGCCACGCGCTGGGGCGCTTCGAGGGCCAAGCAAGCGGACATGATTTCACGCCAGATGGAGGCGATGTGTTCGTTCTTCAGCGGGCCTGGGTTGGCCTGCGTGATCTTGTCGATCACTTGCGCCACGCGGTCAGGGCGGAAAAACGGCGAGCCTTCGGCGCGTTTGATTTCACCGACCTGCTCGGCCACTCTGGCGCGGTCGTTGACCAGCTGCAACAGTTGTTTGTCGAGCGCGTCGATTTGCACGCGCAAGGCGGCAAGGGCTTCAGATTGAACAGGTTGTTGGCTCATGATCTTATTTTTTAAGCCTGTGTTTTTTCAAACGCTTGCATGTAGTTCACCAACGCTTGCACACCTTCAATCGGCATGGCGTTGTAGATGCAGGCGCGCATGCCGCCGACCGACTTGTGGCCTTTGAGCTGCAAGAGGCCTGCAGCTTTGGCACCCGCTAGGAATGCATCATTGCGTGACTCATCCGCCAAGAAAAAAGGCACGTTCATGCGCGAGCGGCAGTCATGCGCAACCTTGTTGCTGTAGAAACTGGAACTGTCCAAAAAGTCGTACAGCAGCTTGGCTTTGGCGATGTTTTGTTGCTCCATTGCCGCCACACCACCTTGTCGCTTTAGCCACTGGAAGGTGAGGCCTGCCATGTAGATGCTGTAAGTGGGTGGCGTGTTGTACATCGATCCATGCTCTGCCACTACTTTGTAATCGAACGCGCTGGGGCAGGCTGTGAGTGCGTGTCCCATCAAGTCTTCGCGCACGATGACGAGCGTGACGCCTGCAGGACCAATATTTTTTTGCGCTCCACCAAATGCCACGCCGACTCTTGCCCAATCGACACCGCGCGAGAGCACGTGTGACGAGAAGTCAATCACCAGTGGTGCATCAGTGCCTAAGGCTTTGAGGTCGGGCAGGGTGTGGAACTCCACGCCGTGGATGGTTTCGTTGGTGCAGATGTGCACGTATTGCGCACCAGCGCTAAGTTGCCATTGAGCAGCAGCGGGCAGGGTGGTGAAGTTGCTGTCAGCACCTGTGGCTGCCAAATGCGGCGCGCAGTATTTGCTGGCTTCTTGGTATGACTTTTCGCTCCAGCTGCCCGTGACCACCACGTCGACGGTTTTGCCGCGTGAGAGGTTCAAAGGCACGATGGCGTTTTCAGCTAGGCCACCACCTTGCATGAATAAGATTTTGAAGTTGGCGGGCACCGCCAACAGCTCGCGCACATCAGCTTCGGCTTGTTCGTAAATGCTGATGAACTCTTTGCCGCGATGGCTCATTTCCATCACGCCCATGCCGCTACCGTGCCAATCTGTCATTTCGGCAGCCGCTTGCTGCAGCACTTCCAGCGGCATAGCCGCTGGACCTGCAGAAAAGTTAAAGGGGCGGTTCATGCCTAGATTAGCCTTCGCTTAGCGCGTCAGTGCCGCCTTCGGCGTTGTCGTACTCAGTGCCTTCGCTGAAGTGCGCATTGGCATCGTTTTCGACAATGCGTTGCAAGCCACTGAGCTTGGCGCCTTCATCCAAACCAATCAAGGTCACGCCTTGAGTGGCGCGGCCCATTTCGCGAATTTCAGCGACGCGTGTACGCACCAACACGCCGGTGTCGGTGATGAGCATGATTTCGTCATCCGCTTGCACCAAGGTAGCGGCTACGACTTTGCCGTTGCGCTCAGATTGCTGGATGGCAATCATGCCTTTGGTGCCGCGGCCGTGGCGGGAGTATTCGCTGATGTTGGTGCGCTTGCCGTAGCCATTTTCGGTGGCGGTCAACACGCTGGCGCGAGCCACGGTTTCATCTGCTGCGGCTGCTGGGTCTTCTTGTTCAGACACCAACATAGCGATGACGCTTTGGCCGTCTTCAATCATCATGCCGCGCACACCGCGGGCGCTGCGACCCAAGGGGCGCACATCGTTTTCGTCAAAGCGCACGGCTTTACCG
>CAJBHE010000036.1 GCA_903952885.1 uncultured Burkholderiales bacterium | reverse complement strand
CTTGGGCTGTACCGCTGCAAGAGGCCCGCTTGTCTAGCTTTTTGGCTGCACTGCCTGATGGAACGGGGGGCACAGGCAACACGGTGGACGACGACAAACTCGCGCAACAGGTGCTTCTGTCTGGCGATATCACAGATCTGCAAGGCCGCCTGAATGTGGCCAACCTGCTGCAAGGTGAGCAGCTGGATGCCAAAACAGTGCTGGCGTTTGAACGCTTGTTTGATGTCTTGGGTGTACCGCCTGCACAACTCAGCCTGCTCACCCAAGGCGTGCTGGCGGCACACAAACAAAACAGCAGCGCGCCGCTCTTGCCGCAACGCACCAGTCAGCTCAGTTGGTTAGGCCTGTCACCGCAAGCGCTGCAAACTCTCACACCCCACATCACCGTGCTACCCGCACGCACGCCCGTCAACCTCAACACCGCCAGCATGCAAGTGCTGTACGCCAGTGTGCCGGGCCTAAGCCTGTCGGATGCGCAGCGCTTGGTGCAGCAGCGCGAACGCCAGCACTGGTCCAACGTGGAAGCGTTTCAAAAAGCCCTGGGACGCACAGTCACCCTGAATGACACACACAGTGTGAACACCCGCTATTTTGAAGTGATGGGGCGGCTACGCATGCCGCAAACGGTGATTCAAGAGCGTTCGTTGGTGCAGCGCGACGCCAGTGATTTGAAGGTCATTTGGCGACACACGAGCTCTTTACAATGATTTTTCCATGCTGATCATCACCCTGCCCCACAACGCCAACCATACCTCTGCGGGTTATGCCCATGTGCACTCGGACGGACACAGTGTGCAACGCAGTGCCACGGGTGCAGCGGCCACGCTGTCGGCGCATGCCGGCGAGGTGGTGGCCGTGGTGCCGCACAGCCGTTTAGCTTGGCTGCGTGTGCAGCTGCCCCCCGCCAGCCACGGCACACGTTTGCAAAGCGTGTTGCAAGGCTTGCTGGAAGACCGCTTGCTAGACGACCCGCAACAGCTGCAAATCGTGCTTGCACCTGACGCTGAAACAACGGCCCGCTTGGGTGGCGAAACCTTGGTGGCCGTGTGCGACAAGCTTTGGCTGCGCGAGTCCTTGGCCCCTCTGCAAGCAGCGGGCCTGACGGTGCAACGCATCGTTCCTGAGCTATCGCCCTCAAACAAACCTGTGCTGCAAGTCATGGGCGAGCCCGAGCACTCACAAAGCCTGCTGTGCCACGCACACGGCGTCACCCTGTTGCCGCCCAACACGGCCCAGTGGCGTGCCTTTGCCGAGCTGAGCCAAGAGGGTTTACAAATTCAAGCCGAGCCCGCCATGGTGGCCCGCGTGCAAAGCACGCTGCAGCGCCAGCCCATGCTGCAAACCGCGGCGCAGCGTTGGGTCAAGTCCAGCCAATCAGCGTGGGATTTGGCGCAAGGCGAATGGGCCCAAGGCCGCGCCCAACGTGCACAGCGTCAAGTGCTGGCCGCTTGGCAAACCTTGTGGCATGCACCCGCTTGGAAGCCGGTGCGCTGGGGCATGGTGACCTTGGTTGCTCTGCAAGTGCTGGGGCTCAACGCCCTGGCATGGCAAGAAAACCGCGCTCTGAACGCGCAACAAGCCTCGCTGCAAAACATCTTAAAAACCACCTTTCCGTCGGTCACCTTGGTCATCGATGCACCGCTGCAAATGCAACGCGAGGTGGACGCACTGCAACAAAAATCGGGCACGGCTTCAAGCACCGACCTTGAGCCTTTGCTCGCCGCCTTGGCAGGCGTGCTACCCGCTGGTCAAACACCTCAGCAACTTCTCTACGCCAACCAAGCGCTGCGCGCGCAAGGTGTGGCGATCGACGGCAACGCCGCAGGTGTGGCACGCCTCAAAGCGCAAGGCCTGAGCCTGCGCCAAGACGGCAACGACTCCTGGGTATTGCAAGCGGAGGGCGCGAAATGAAAGCACTTCGCGCGCAGACACAAGCCCGCTGGCAGGCATTGAGCCCGCGAGAACAGCGCGGCATCTCGGTGTTCGGCACATTGGTGGGCGTGTGGTTGTTTTGGTCTGTGGCCATCGCACCCGCACTCAACACCTTGCGCGACAGCGACAACCGCCGCGCCCAAATTGGCCTGCAGCAAGCCCACATGTTGGCCCTGCAAAACCAAGCACAAGCGCTGCAAACGCGCACACCGCTGTCGCGCGACGAAGCGCTGCGCAATTTGCAAGGCCTCACACCTGGCCCTCAGATTCAACTCAACGTGCAGGGCGACCGTGTGTCGGTTCAACTCAAAGTCGTGCCAGCGCCCATCTTGGCCAACTGGTTGGCGCAAGCACGCAACCAAGCACAAGCTTTGCCTGTAGAAGCGCACTTGACGCGCAGCAATGCCACAGCGGCAAGCAACGCAGGCAACGCGACGGTCGCATGGGATGGCAGCCTTGTTTTGAGCCTGCCCAACCGAAGCGCGGTACGTTAAACCAGACATCTCACTCGCATGCATCGCCACCCAAGCTCCTCCTCAAACACCAGCACCCGTTGGGCATGGATGGGCGCGGGTTTGGGGCTGGCACTGGCCTTCATCACCCAAGCGCCCGCTTATTGGCTGACACGCGCCATCGAGCAAGCCAGCGGCGAACGCGTGTTGTTGCCAGACGCACAAGGCACGGTGTGGAACGGCTCTGCAGAGTGGGTACTGAACGAAGGCCCACTCAATATCGCTGCGGCGGACAACCTGGCGCGCCCTGCCAGCACCACCTCGCTGCCTACACGTGTGACGTGGCAGCTTGGCCCTCGCCTTGACTTTGCCAACGGGCGCATCACGCTAAGCGCCAGCATTGCATCGGCCTGCTGCACACCGCAACCGGTGCGTGTGGATGTGTCGCCCCTGTGGCGCGGCCTACGTGTGCAGGCGAGCGACCACACCTCCAACTGGCCCGCCAGCTGGCTGGTGGGCTTGGGCGCACCGTGGAACACCATTCAACCCGAAGGCCGCATGCAGCTGCAAACCACCCAGCTGCAATGGACGCACCAAGCAGGCAAAGAACAACTTCAGGGCCTGGCTGAGCTGCAAATGCAACAGCTTTCTACACGCCTATCCACCTTGCGACCCTTGGGTACCTACCGTGCGCGCGTGCAGGGCGGAGATGCGATGGCCATTGCTTTAGACACGGTCGAAGGCAGCTTACAACTCACAGGGAGCGGCCAACTACTGAATGGGCGCTTGCGCTTCAACGGCGAGGCAACTGCGGCCCCCGACGCTGAAGCAGCGCTCTCCAACTTACTCAACATCCTTGGCCAGCGCCAAGGTGCCAAGTCGATTTTGAAAATGGGTTAACGCATATGTCTAAGCAACGCACTTATCTCCAACTCTCTACACCTACTTTAGCGCTTGCGCTGAGCTTGAGCCTGGCACCTGTCATGTTGAGCTTATCAATCACACACGCTGCGCAACCTGCCAAAAAAACAGCCTCGTCTGAGCCCATCACGCTCAACTTTGTGAATGCCGAAATCGAATCTGTCGCCCGCACTTTGGCCACGCTGTCCAACCGCAACCTAGTGGTCGACCCGCGCGTCAAAGGCACGATCAACCTCAGCACTGAGCTGCCCGTGTCGCCCAACGAGGCATGGAGCCAGTTCTTGGCCGCACTGCGCTTGCAAGGCTTTGCCATGGTCGAGACCAAGGGCCTGTACAAAATCGTGCCCGAGGCCGATGCCAAGCTGCAAGGCGGCAATGTGCAAGAAATTCAAAGCGGCCAGGGCGGCTCGGGTAGCGGCCAAATCGTCACCCACATCTTCAAGCTCAACTTTGAGCAAGCCAACAACTTGGTGCCTGTGTTGCGCCCGCTCATCAGCCCCAACAACACCATCAACGTCAACCCCGGCAACAACTCCATCATCATCACCGACTACGCCGACAACCTGCAACGCATGGCCCGCATCATTGCCACGCTCGATGTGTCCAACGCCAGCGATGTGGAAGTGATTCAACTCAAGCATGCGATTGCGGTGGACTTGGCACCTTTGGTATTGCGCTTGGTTGAGTCGGGCAGCAACGTCAACGCTGCTGCCGCTGCAACGCCCGGCCAAACCGGTGCTGAATATAAAACCACGTTGCTAGCCGAGCCCCGCAGCAACACACTCATTGTGCGTGCGGCCAACCCTGCGCGCGTGGCCTTGATCAAGTCATTGGTGGCCAAGCTCGACCAACCTAGTGGTTCCAACGCCAGCGGCAACATCCATGTGGTGTATCTTAAAAATGCCGATGCCACCAAACTGGCCACCACCTTGAGGGCCGCCGTGAGCGGGCAAGCCGCAGCCAATGCGGGCAGCGCTGCGGCCACTGGCACTGGCATGTCCCCTATTGCCAACAACCCAACATCGCCGGTAGCGACTGGCAGCACCTTCGGGGCAACGACCACCGCCACAGGCTCTGCCACAGGCGGACAAATTCAAGCCGATACGGCCACCAACTCGCTCATCATCACCGCGCCCGAGCCGCAATACCGCCAACTGCGCGCCGTGATTGACATGCTGGACCAACGTCGCGCGCAAGTGATGGTGGAGAGTTTGATTGCAGAAGTGAATGCAGATAAAGCGGCTGAAATGGGTATCCAGTGGCAAACCGCCAATGGCCAAAAAGGCGGCACGGTGGGCATCATTGGCACTAACTTCAACAACCCCATCACCACCACCATCGGTCAAGGCAATATCTTGGGAATTTCGGGCGGTGCGGCCGCTGGCTTGAGTGCTTTGGGCGGTGGCCTGAACCTGGGCAGTGCGCGGCAAATCAACGGCACTTATGTGCTGAGCAGCTTGGCCACGTTCTTGCAACAAAACGGCGACGGCAATGTGTTGTCCACACCTACCTTGCTGACACTCGACAACGAAGAAGCCAAAATTGTGGTGGGTCAAAACGTGCCCTTCGTCACTGGCCAATACACCAACAACAACACCAACAATGGCGCGGTCAATCCCTTCCAAACGGTGGAACGCAAAGACGTGGGTTTGACGCTCAAAGTGAAGCCACAAATCAGCGAAACCGGCACAGTCAAGCTCACCATTTTTCAAGAGGTATCGAGCATCGACTACACGCGCTCTTCCACAGCAGGCCTGATCACCAACAAGCGCAGCATTGAGTCCAACGTGTTGGTGGACGATGGCTCCATCATCGTGCTGGGTGGTTTGTTGTCGGACGAATACTCAGGCGGTGCTAGTCAAGTGCCTTTGTTTGGCGACGTCCCTGTGTTGGGCTGGTTGTTCAAAAGCGAAAACCGCAGCCGCACCAAAAAGAACTTGATGGTGTTCTTGCGCCCTGTGGTCGTGCGCGATGCAGCCTCCTCGGATGCACTCAGCAACAACCGCTACCAGCAAATGATGGGCTTGCAACAAAGCGCTCAACCTGGCTTCAATCCCATCATTGGCTCTGGCAATGCCCCTGTGTTGCCGCCTCTGCCAGCCATTGCCCCAACCAAATAAATCATGCGCCGCCCGCTGCCCTACGCCTTTGCCCGCACCCACCAGCTCTTGCTGGAGGACGATGGCCACACGCTCACGCTGTGGCACAGCGACGCGCCCGACCTGAGCGCGTGGAGCGAAGTGACCCGCCGCCACGTCGTGCAGTCGTTTGAATACACCGACAAAGCCACGTTGGCCAGGCGCATCAGCGAAGCCTATGCCCAAGCCGACAGCAACGCCGCCGCCGTGGTGAGCGAAGTCGAGAGCGATGCTGACCTCACCCGCATGATGCAAGAGCTGCCCGCGGTGGAAGACTTGCTCGAAGCCGCAGACGACGCGCCCATCATCCGCATGCTCAACGCGCTGCTGACGCAAGCGGCACGCGATGGTGCGAGCGACATTCATATCGAGCCTTACGAACGCCACAGCAGCGTGCGCTTCCGTGTGGACGGCACGTTGCGCGAAGTGGTGCAGCCCAACCGTGCCTTGCATGCGGCGTTGATCTCGCGCTTGAAAATCATGGCTGAGTTGGATATTGCCGAAAAGCGTTTGCCGCAAGACGGCCGCATTTCGCTGCGCCTCGGTCAACGCGCCATTGACGTGCGCGTGTCCACCCTTCCCAGCGCACACGGCGAACGTGCCGTGCTGCGTTTGCTCGACAAAACCGATAACAAACTCACGCTGCAAGCGGTGGGCATGGAAGGCGAGACCTTGCGCCGTTTCGAAGCATTGGTGCATCAGCCGCACGGCATCATCTTGGTGACTGGCCCCACGGGCTCAGGCAAAACCACCACGCTGTATGCAGCGCTGCAAGGACTAGACGCCACACGCAACAACATCATGACGGTGGAAGACCCGATTGAATACGAGCTCGCAGGTGTGGGCCAAACACAAGTCAACCCCAAGATTGATTTGGACTTTGCCAAAGCCCTGCGCGCCATCCTGCGCCAAGACCCAGACATCATCATGATTGGGGAAATTCGCGATTACGAAACCGCGCAAATCGCCATTCAAGCCTCGCTCACCGGCCACTTGGTATTGGCCACGCTGCACACCAACGATGCGGCCAGCGCCATCACCCGTTTGACCGACATGGGCGTGGAGCCCTTCTTGCTCAGTTCGTCTTTGCTGGGCGTGTTGGCCCAGCGACTGCTGCGTAAAACGTGCACGCATTGCCGCGATAACCGTGGAGAAGCCTATGGCTTGGGCTGCGTCGCTTGCGGTCAAAGCGGCTACCAAGGCCGCACCGGCATCTTTGAATTGCTGACCACCAACGACGACATCCGTGCCCTCATCCACAACCAAGCCAGCGAAGCGCAGCTGCGCGATGCTGCGTTGCGCAACGGCATGACGCTGATGCGCGACGACGGCGAGCGTTTGGTGCGTCAAGGCATTTCCACCCGCGAAGAACTGATTCGCGTAACCCGCGACTAAGTTACTGCGACTAACTCTCAGCGACCGAGCCACACTCACCATGCCCGCCTATTCGTTTGAAGCCCTAGACGCCCAAGGCCAAACGCGCCGTGGCGTGCTGGAAGCCGACTCCGCACGCACGGCACGCAGCCAGTTGCGCGCGCAAGATTTGGTTCCCCTCAAAGTCGAGCCCGTGCTGCGCGCCAGCAGCGGCCTGAACACCGTCATTTGGGAGAGCAAGGTCTTTGGCACCACGGCCTTGGCCGTGTGGACACGTCAACTCTCTGGTTTGGTGAACGCGGGCTTGCCTTTGGAGCGTGCTTTGTCAGCGTTAAGCGACGAAGCCGAAACACCCCGCCAGCGCGACTTGGTGTCTGCACTGCGCACCGAGGTGAACGCAGGCGCACCCTTTGCCAAAGCACTCAGCCAACACCCACGCGAGTTCAGCGCTATCTTTACCGCCGTCATTGGCGCGGGCGAGCAAAGCGGCCATCTAGGATTGGTTCTGGAGCGCTTGGCCGACGACTTGCAAGAGCAGCAAAACTTGCGCGGCAAGTTGTTGGCAGCAGGTCTGTACCCCGCCATCGTGTGTGTGGTAGCTTTGGTCATCGTGTTGTTTTTGCTGGCCTATGTCGTGCCTCAGGTGGCACAGGTGTTTGGCAGCAACCAGCAACAACTCCCCGCGCTCACCAGCTTCATGCTGACCTTGAGCAGCTTTGTACAAAACTTTTGGTTGTGGGGTTTGGTGCT
>CAJBHE010000035.1 GCA_903952885.1 uncultured Burkholderiales bacterium | reverse complement strand
GCGTGCGGGGTCGAAATAGTCTTGATGGCCCAAGCCGTCGCACGAGGGGCAAGCGCCCACAGGTGAGTTGAATGAGAACAAACGTGGCTCAAGCTCACTGATGGAATACGTGCACTGGGGGCAAGAAAACTTCGCGTTGAACGCGTGCTCTACGCCCGTGTCCATCTCTAGCGCAATGGCGCGGCCTTCAGCCAAACGCAGGGCGGCTTCAAAGCTCTCAGCCAAACGTTGGCGCAGGCCCAGCGGTGGTGCGGCCACGGCAATGTCGCCAATGCTGGGGGCTGCCACAGGGGCAGGAGCAGTTGGCGCTTCATGACGCACCTTGATGCGGTCCACCACCACGTCGATGTCGTGCTTTTCGGTTTTCTTCAGCTCGGGCAGCTCGTCGTATTCGTACACCTTGCCCTCGATGCGAAAACGCACGTAGCCCTGCGCTTGCAGCTGCGTGAAGATTTCGCTGTACTCGCCCTTGCGGTTGCGCGCGATGGGCGCGAGCAGCATGAGCTTGGTGTCTTCGGGCAGAGCCATGACGGCGTCAACCATTTGCGACACGCTTTGCGCTTGCAGCGCCAAGTTGTGGTCGGGGCAATAGGGCGTGCCCGCGCGGGCAAACAGCAAGCGCAGGTAGTCGTGAATTTCGGTCACCGTGCCCACGGTCGAGCGCGGGTTGTGGCTGGTGGCTTTTTGCTCAATGCTGATGGCGGGCGACAAGCCCTCAATCAGGTCCACATCCGGCTTGTCTAAGCGGCCCAAAAACTGGCGGGCGTAGGCCGAGAGGCTTTCCACATAACGGCGCTGGCCTTCGGCATACAGCGTGTCAAACGCAAGGCTGGATTTGCCCGAGCCCGACAAACCCGTGATGACCACCAGCTGGTTGCGCGGAATATCGAGGTCGATATTTTTCAGGTTGTGCGTGCGAGCTCCGCGAATGCTGATGTTTCGCATGGCAGAGGGATGGTTCAGGGCTTGGCCTAAGTAGGCGCCGTCAGAAGGTGCGTTCACTGGACACTCAAAATAAAAGGGCAACCCGCCATGATAGTGGCGCATTAGGAAAGATGCACACACAAGCGTTGTGTACGTGCAAAGGCCAAAAGATTTGATGGCGCGTTTCTTGGCCGGAGCAACCGTCAAACCACACTACAGAAAAAGACACTTTAATTCCTGTAGCTACATTAAAATATGCGTATCGAGTTCGATCCGACCAAAGATGCGAGTAACCGGCTTAAGCATGGTGTCTCGCTGGCCATGGCCGCAGAGCTTGACTGGAACGCTGCTTGGGTATGGGTGGATGAGCGGTTTAAATACAACGAAATGCGCATGATTGCGTTAGCTCCAAAAACCGAAATTCTCTATTACGTGGCGTTTGTGGACCGTGGTGACGTACGAAGAATCGTCAGTCTTCGTCGAGCCAACCGACGCGAGGTGAAGCACTATGTCGAAAATGATGAAACGCTCTAAAGTTCAAATGCCAAGTGCGCAGGAAGACCGCGCCATCAACGCTGCCGCCAAGCTCGACCCAGATGCTCAGCCGCTGACCAGCCAACAACTCAAGGCTATGGTGCCCATGAAGGCTTTGCGCGGGCGGCCAAAGTCCGAGAACAAAAAACGCTTGGTGTCGGTGCGATACAGCCCAGAGGTGATTGACTATTTCAAGTCCACGGGAGATGGTTGGCAATCGCTCATGGACACCGTTTTGCGCCAGTATGTGGCGCGTCACTCACGCAACGCTTGACCTGATCTGATTCGCCGCCATAGTTGGCGGCTGAGCCACATAATGCGGGACAATATCAGGCAGTGACGATCAATTTGACCCCCGACCCCGCGCTGGACCATAGCCCCACCATGACGCGTACCGAGCTGCGAGCCAGTGGCTCGCTGGCGTCGATCTTTGCCTTGCGCATGTTGGGTTTGTTTTTGGTGTTGCCCGTGTTTGCGCTGGAGGCGCGCAAGTACCCCGGCGGGGACGACCCTGCGCTGATTGGCTTGGCCATGGGCATCTATGGCTTGACGCAAGGCCTGTTGCAAATTCCGTTTGGCATGGCGTCTGACCGTTTGGGCCGCAAGCGGGTGATTATTTTTGGTTTGTTGGTGTTTGCGTTGGGCAGCTTGATTGCCGGTAATGCAGACAGTTTGACCGGTTTGCTGGTGGGCCGCTCGGTGCAAGGCGCAGGTGCGGTGTCTGCCGCAGTAACTGCTTTGTTGGCCGACCTCACGCGGGATGTGGTGCGCACCAAAGCCATGGCCTTAGTGGGTGCAAGCATTGGACTGATGTTTGCCTTGTCGCTGGTGGTGTCGCCCGTGATTGCGGCGCACATTGGTTTGTCTGGCTTGTTTGTGTTGACGGCAGTGTTGGCGCTGCTGGGCACGGCCGTGGTGGTGTGGGGTGTGCCGGCTGAGCCTGAGTCACACAAAGACGCCGCCCGTGGCGGCCTGCGCCAAGTGCTGTCTAGCCCCGCTCTGCTGCGCCTGAACATCGGTGTGTTTGTGTTGCATGCAGTGCAGCTAGCCATGTGGGTGGCGATTCCCGCCTTCTTGGTGCAAGCCGGTTTGGGCAAGGACGACCACTGGCAAATTTATTTGCCCGCTGTGCTGGGCTCGTTCGTGTTGATGGGCGCGGTGTTTCCGCTAGAACGACGCGGCTATTTGCGTGCGGTGTTTTTAAGTGCCATTGCTTTGATTGCTTTGGTGCAAGTGGCGCTGCTGTGGGTGTCGGCTAGCGCACCTAGCGTGACGTGCTTAGCTTGGTTATTGTTTGCGTTCTTTTGCGGCTTCAACGTGCTCGAAGCCACGCAACCCAGCTTGGTGTCACGCATCGCGCCTGCTTCGTCACGTGGCGCGGCGATGGGCGTGTACAACACGTTGCAATCGTTGGGTTTTTTTGCAGGTGGCGTGATGGGTGGTCAACTCGTCAAAAACTACGGTACACAAGGCCTGTTTTTAACTTGCGCGGCACTCATGTTGCTGTGGCTGGTGGTAGCTTGGCCCATGGTGGCGCTCAAGCCTGCAGCCCCATCTGCAAAGACCCCATAATTAGCCCCTATCTGGAGGAATTTACCCATGGCATCCGTTAACAAAGTCATCCTTGTCGGCAACTGCGGCCGCGACCCCGAAGTGCGCTACCTGCCCAGCGGCCAAGCCGTGGCCAACGTGAGCGTGGCCACATCGAGCAAGCGCAAAGACAAAAACAGCGGCGAGATGATCGAAGACACGCAGTGGCATCGCGTCACGTTCTATGACCGCTTGGCTGAAATCGCTGGCGAATACGTCAAAAAAGGCCGTCCTATTTACGTGGAAGGCCGTTTGAAATACGGCGTGTACACCGACAAAACCACAGGCGTGGAAAAAAATACCGTGGACATCATTGCCACCGAGTTGCAACTCCTGGGCGGCCGTGAAGGCATGGGCGCGCCAAGCGGTGGCGGCGAAGAGGGTGGTGGAGGCTACAGCCGCCCAGCGGCCGCTCCTCGCGCTGCTGCACCTGCAGCGCAACGTCCTGCGGCGGCAGCACCTGCTAAGGGTGGGTTTGATGACATGGATGACGATATTCCTTTTTAATCGGCCGACGCAAACTAAGCGCCCAACAAAAAACCGACTAGCGAGAGCCAGTCGGTTTTTTTTACGTCTGTGTCTGTGATCAATATCGTTTGACGTTGTGCAAGGTCTCTTGCGCAATCCAACCAATGCGCCCCTCTGCATCCATGCGCTGAATGTCTTCCAGCGCCACGCGCATGATTTCGTTTTCTTCTTGTAACTTGTAGACGCGGTTGCGCAAATTGCTCGCGTCTAACCACGAGCCAATGGCACTGAGCAAGCGTGCAACAAAGACGCCCCAATTAGGCATGTGAGGTTTCTACCCCAACAGCACTGGCAATGACCCCGCCGCCTATACACACCTCACCGTCATACAACACAGCCGATTGGCCGGGTGTCACGGCCCACTGAGGATCATCAAAGGCGAGCACCAGTTCGCCTTCGTCGTTATAGCTCAGCGCGCACGGCGCATCTGCTTGGCGATAACGCGTTTTGGCGGCGTAGCGGCCGGGCGCTGGCTGATGCTGGGCGCACCAACTCAGGTCGTCGGCGTGCAGTGCGCCGTAAAGCAACCAAGGGTGGTCGTGACCTTGCACCACGTACAAGGTGTTGGTCGCCATGTCTTTGCGGGCCACAAACCACGGTTGGTGTTCACCGCTCCCACGCTGCGCACCTTTTTCTTTGAGGCCGCCAATGCCCAACCCTTGGCGTTGGCCGAGTGTGTAAAAACTCAAGCCCACGTGCGTGCCAATCTTGCGGCCGCGCTCGTCTCTGATGAGGCCGGGTTCGTTGGCGATGTAGCGGTTTAAGAACTCGCGGAAAGGACGCTCACCGATGAAGCAAATGCCGGTGGAGTCTTTTTTCTTGGCGTTGGGTAAACCTATTTCATCTGCAATGCGGCGCACTTCGGTTTTGTGTAGCTCGCCCACGGGGAACAAGGTTTTGGACAGCTGCGCTTGGTTCAAGCGGTGCAGAAAGTAGCTTTGGTCTTTGCTCGGGTCCAAGCCTTTGAGCAGTTGAAACTCGCCGCCCACTTCGCGCACGCGGCAGTAGTGGCCGGTGGCAATTTTTTCTGCACCTAGGCGCATGGCGTGGTCTAAGAACGCTTTGAACTTGATTTCGGCGTTGCACAAGATGTCGGGGTTGGGCGTGCGGCCGCCTTGGTATTCGCGCAAGAACTCGGCAAACACACGGTCTTTGTACTCGGCGGCAAAGTTGACGTGTTCAATCTCAATGCCAATCACGTCGGCCACGGCGGCGG
>CAJBHE010000034.1 GCA_903952885.1 uncultured Burkholderiales bacterium | reverse complement strand
CACGGCGGCGGCTAAAGCGGCCACAACGGTTTTGCCCGAGCCCACATCGCCTTGTAGCAAACGGTGCATGGGCACTTGGTGCATCAGGTCTTGTGCAATTTCTTCGCCCACGCGGCGCTGCGCGCCGGTCAAACCAAACGGCAACACGCCCAACAACTGTTCGTGCAAACCACCTTTGGTCAGCACCAAAGCCGGCGCACGCAGCTGGTCACGCGCACGCTTGGACTGCAGCTGCGACAACTGTTGCGCCAGCAACTCTTCTGCCTTTAGGCGCTGCCACGCAGGGTGCGTGCGGTCTTCCAACTGCGCCAGCGACACATCAGGCGTGGGGTGGTGCAAAAAATGCAATGCCTGCTCTAAGCCCCACGCCTTCGCGCCAGCACTCATGGTCGAACGCGGCATGTATTCAGGTGGAATCGTCTCTACAAACGCACCATGCCGTGCCGCATGCACGAGTCCGCTGTGCACGGCCTTGCGCAAATACACCTGCGGCAAACCCGCCGAAGTGGGGTACACGGGCGTGAGTGCATTGGGCAGCTCGCCACCCGCCATGTGAAAACTAGGATGCATCATGGTGCGGCCCATGAAGCCGCCCTTCACCTCGCCACGCAAACGCAGGCGGCTACCCACAGCCAGTGCTTTTTGTTGAGATGGGTAAAAACTGAAAAAGCGCAGAGTGCAAGTGTCAGTGCCATCGTCCACCACCACCAGCAATTGGCGACGCGGTTTGTAGGTGATTTCGCACGACACCACCGTGGCTTCGATTTGCGCCACATCGCCCTCGCGCGTATCGGCCAGCGGCACGATGCATGTTTCGTCTTCGTAGCGCAGGGGCAGGTGCAAGGCCAAATCAATGTCGCGGTCCAGCCCAAGCTTGCGCAACGCTTTTTGCGGTGCGGAGAGGGGTTTGTTGTCCGTTTTGGCTTCAGACTTCACGGGTGGCTTGGGCTTGGCTGGCATTGCGCCTGATTGTGCCCGCCTACTGGCTGAGTACCCCTAGCATTACAATTGCAACACATGCTTATTAAGGGCGGATTTATGAAAACTTCCACACTGCCAGCCATTCGCGTCAAACCCGAACTGCGCGAAGCAGCCGAGCGAGCTCTGCGCCCGAATGAGACCTTGTCCAAACTCATGGAATCGTCGCTGGAAAGCTTCATCTCGCACCGCGCGGCTGAAGACGAGTTCATCAGCCGCGGCCTTCGCGCTGCGGAAACTGCACGCCAAGACAACACATACGTCAGCGCCAAAGACGTGCTGACACAACTCGACCAACGCATCGCCGCAGCCAAGCGCAAATGAACCGCTTTGAAGTTCGCTTCACCGAAGAAGCGCGTGAAGACCTCATTCGCCTGTTCGATTTCTTGCTGCAATTTGACCTTGATGTGGCCTTGCGCGCCCGACAGACCATTGAAGACAGCCTCACGCTGCTAGAACAATTCCCCTTCACCTGCCGCAAGGCTGCTGATGGCGCACACGGGCCTCGCTTAAGAGAACTTGTCATCTCATTTGGCTCAACAGGCTATGTCGCTTTGTTTGAAATTGACGATGCCGCGACAGTGACAGTTTTGGCACTACGCCACCATCGCGAAGCGGACTTTCACTAAGCCCAGCCTTCACACCTGCCACAGCCGTGCGAAAATCACGGCTGTTTTTACTTGGAACGGGCCCGTCCGGCCCTCAAGCGCATGTCACACACTTACACGCTCAGCGATTTCGATTTTGAACTGCCTGAGTCCCTGATTGCCCAGCACCCCGCCTCTGAACGCAGCGCCTCACGCTTGCTCGATGGCCGCCAGGCTGAGTTTGCCAATCGCACCTTCAAAGACCTGCCCTCACTACTGAAAGCCGGCGACTTGCTGGTATTCAACGACACCCAAGTGGTGAAAGCCCGTTTGTTTGGCGAAAAGCCCACGGGCGGCAAGCTGGAACTGTTGGTTGAACGCGTGCTGACGAACCACGAAGTCGTGGCACATATGAAGGTGAGCAAAAAGCCGCCTGTGGGCACTGAGCTGATGATGAGCGGTGGACCTAAAGAAGGTGGATTCACCGCCACGCTCTTGGGCCGCTGGCCTAACGTTGACGGCCAACTGTTTCGCTTCAAGTTCAGCGACGAACCTCACACCCTCATGCAAGCGCACGGCCACATGCCACTGCCGCCCTACATTGAGCGCCATCAAAACTCAGCTGACGAGCAACACGAAACCGAAGCTGACAAAGCCGAGGACGAGCGCCGTTACCAAACCGTGTTTGCCAAGCACCCGGGCGCGGCCGCAGCTCCCACCGCCGCACTGCACTTTGATGAAGGCGTGTTGCAAGGGCTCGAAGCCCAAGGCGTGTCACGCGCGAGCGTCACGCTGCATGTGGGTGCAGGCACGTTTCAACCGGTGAAGACCGAAAACTTGGCCGAGCACCGCATGCACAGCGAGTGGTACAACATTCCGCCCGAAACCATCCAAGCCATTGCCGACTGCCGCGCGCGCGGTGGTCGCGTGGTGGCGGTGGGCACGACCAGCGTGCGAACGTTGGAGAGCTGGGCACAAAGTGGGCTGACGAGTGGCGACACAGATATCTTCATCACGCCGGGCTTTGAGTTCAAAGAGGTGGATATGCTGATCACGAACTTTCATTTACCCAAGAGCACCTTGCTCATGCTGGTCAGCGCGTTTGCGGGCTTTGAGCACATGCACGTGCTGTATCGCCATGCCATTGCCCACCAATACCGATTCTTCAGCTACGGCGACGCCATGCTCCTAGAAAAAAACACCGCATCAAGAACCGCTTGAAAGACCGACCATGTTGAAGTTTGACGTTCTCAAAAAAGACGCCTCTGCCGCAGACGGCAGCTTCGCAGGCAGCCACGCCCGCCGCGGCACGCTCATGCTCAACCACGGCGTGGTGCAAACCCCCATCTTCATGCCCGTAGGCACCTACGGCACAGTCAAAGGCGTGATGCCACGCAGCCTAGAAGAAATGGGCGCACAAATCATTTTGGGCAACACCTTTCATTTGTGGATGCGCCCTGGCTTGGATGTGATGCAAAGCTTTGGCGGCCTGCACGAGTTTGAGCGTTGGAACAAACCTATTCTCACCGACAGTGGTGGTTTTCAAGTGTGGTCACTCGGCGCGATGCGCAAGATCACCGAGGAGGGCGTGACGTTTGCATCGCCCGTGAACGGCGACAAGCTGTTCATGTCGCCCGAGGTGAGCATGCAAATTCAAACCACACTCAACAGCGACATTGTGATGCAGCTGGATGAGTGCACGCCTTATGAAACCAAAGGCCATCTCACCACCGAGGCCGAGGCTCGCAAGTCGATGGAGATGAGTCGCCGCTGGGCCGTACGCAGCAAGAACGAATTTGCACGCTTAGAAAACCCAAACGCACTGTTTGGCATCGTGCAAGGTGGCATGTTCACCCACTTGCGCCAAGAGTCGCTGGATGCGCTAGTGGAGATGAACTTCCCCGGCTACGCCGTGGGCGGCGTGAGCGTGGGTGAGCCCAAAGACGAAATGCTAGAGATCATGGCGCACACCCCGCATCGCTTGCCCGAGAACAAGCCACGCTATTTGATGGGCGTTGGCACACCTGAAGACTTGGTGCAAGGTGTTGCCGACGGCGTGGACATGTTTGACTGTGTCATGCCCACACGCAATGCGCGCAACGGTACGCTGTTCACCCGCTTTGGCGATTTGAAAATTCGCAACGCCCGTCACAAAGCCGACCACGGCCCACTTGACAGCACTTGCTCTTGCTACACCTGCGCGGGCCACACGCGTCCTGACGGCACAACCAGTGGCGGCTTCAGCCGTGCTTACCTGCACCACCTCGACCGGTGCGGCGAAATGCTCGGCCCCATGCTGACCACCGTGCACAACCTGCATTACTACCTGAACCTGATGCGCGAAGTGCGCGAGTCTTTAGAGGCGGGTCAGTTTGGCTCATTCCGTGCCAAGTTCAAAGCAGACCGCGCGCGCGGGGTGTAACCCCTCGAACGTGTGGGAATCCACATGGGAAAGCGTGTCTTGGAGGTGTAAATTTCCGTAATTAATACTTGGAAATTTCACATGTCCGGCTCGCACTCCAAAAAACCTATTTACAAATCGCTTTACGCACAAGTGCTATTCGCCGTGGTCGTAGGCGTATTGCTCGGCCACTTTTACCCGCAAGTCGGCACTGATATGAAGCCTTTGGGTGATGGCTTCATCAAACTCATCAAGATGATCATTGCGCCCATCATTTTCTGTACCGTAGTGGTCGGCATCGCCGGCATGGAAGACATGAAGAAGGTTGGCAAGACTGGCGGTTTAGCGCTGCTTTACTTTGAAGTGGTCAGCACGCTGGCCCTCATCATCGGCTTGGTCATCGTCAACTTTGTGCAACCTGGCACAGGCATGAACGTAGACCCATCCACGCTTGACACCAAAGGCATCGCAGCCTACACCGCGCCCGGCAAGATGCAGGGCACTGTGGACTTTTTGCTAAACGTCATTCCCACTTCAGTGGTCGATGCATTTGCCAAGGGTGAAATTTTGCAAGTGTTGTTGTTCTCCGTCTTGTTCGGTTTCGCGCTGCACAAGTTCGGTGGCCGCGGCACGATGGTTTTTGACTTCATCGAAAAGATGTCGCACGTGTTGTTTGACATCGTGGGCATCATCATGAAAATTGCGCCCATCGGCGCATTCGGCGCGATGGCCTTCACCATTGGCAAATACGGCGTGGCATCGTTATTCTCGCTGGGCAAGTTGATGGGCACGTTCTATTTGACGTGTTTGATTTTTGTATTCGTGGTGCTGGGCATCATCAGCAAATTGCATGGCTTCAGCATTTGGAAGTTTGTGAAATACATCAAGGAAGAGTTGCTCATCGTATTGGGCACTTCGTCGTCTGAATCTGTCTTGCCACGCATGATGGAAAAACTCGAAAAAGCGGGCGCTCGCAAATCCGTCGTGGGCTTGGTCATTCCTACAGGCTATTCGTTCAACTTGGACGGCACCTCCATTTACTTGACCATGGCGGCTGTGTTCATTGCCCAAGCCACCGACACCCCGATGAGCCTGACGCAACAGATCACCTTGCTGGCCGTGTTGTTGCTCACCTCCAAAGGCGCAGCGGGCATCACCGGCAGCGGCTTCATTGTGTTGGCCGCCACATTGTCAGCCGTGGGCGGCGTGCCTGTGGCCGGCTTGGCGCTCATCTTGGGCATTGACCGCTTCATGTCTGAAGCCCGTGCACTGACCAACTTGGTGGGCAACGGCGTGGCAACCTTGGTTGTGGCCAAGTGGACGGGTGACTTGGACATGCAGCAACTTGACGCTGCTTTGAACCCCGAAAAATAAGCCGCGCGCACCCTGCGCTGCAAGGCCTGAGTCACTGCAAGGGGCTCAGGATTTTTTCTTGGTTTGAAGGTTTAAGCCTCGGTGGTGAACACGGTCAACACACCGGTGTAACCATGCAGCGCTTGGTGCGCAATTTCGCCACCGGCAAAGAAACCCACCAAGGGCACATCGCCCAAAGCGCGGCGCACAATTTGCAACTCCGCGCTTTCGCCGCCAAAGTGTGGGCCGCCTCGACCCGCACAACTCACGTAAATCGCCCCCGCCATTCGACGCGCTGGGTGTGGGTTGATGTTGGTGTCGGCACTCAAAACACCCGCCAAATCGGCTGTCATTTCTTCAGGCTCTAAGGCCTCGCGCACCTCGGCGCAAATGCGTGTAAGGTCAGCACGTGCAGCCGCTGCGTTACGTTGACAAAACGTCAGACGCATGCCCGCTTCTACAGGTTGCGCCACGGCCACTGCTTGACGGCCTGGGTCGATGCCAATGATGTGGCGCACCAGCACCTCGTCATCAAACTCACCCGTGCGCTTGACGGCAGGGTCATGCTCTGCAGACAAACCCACCAAGGTCGCACGGACTTTGGCAATGGCAGGCTGGGTGTTGGTGAGGCTGATTTGCAAGTCACGCTCCAACACATGCAGCGCGGGCTCGTCGTCTAAGGTGAGCACCACGTTGTTGTCGGCACTGGTGATGGTGTGAACTTTGGCAATCGGTAAGCAACCTTGCGTGACGCGCGACACCATGGCCACGTCTGCATCAAAGGCCACACCACTCAAGCCGCCGTGAAACACGCCCGTGGCTTTGCCTTGGCCCGCCATATTGCCGTCGCCATTCAGCGCAAACTGCACCACATCGCTTCGACTGGCAGACAGGCCACCAAACACATAGCCACTGGCAGTGCGTTGCGCCAGCTCGGCAATCAGCTCGGGCACATCGGGCGTTTGCGAATCGGCATGCAACAGCGCTGTGTGTGGCACAAATTGACTGCCTGTCATCCCTGCCTGCACCAGCGGGGCCACACCACTGAACACGCGGTAGTGCTCGGGTGATATGTCGCACAGCATCACGCTGAGCGCAGGCTCGTCAAAGTACTCCACGTTGTTGGCTGCAATGCCCACGCCCACCGTGCCCGCCCAGTCGGTGACTTCGGGCAGCTCGGCACTCAGGTGCGACAAGATGTGTTGCGCATCGGCTGCATAGTGGTCGGTGATGTAGACCAGCCCAAGGTGGGGCGCATCGGCGTATTCGGGCAAGGCCATGTGCGCTCGCAGCTGCGCCAGCACCAAGCCTGCAGCCATCTCCCACTGTGGGTGGGTGGCGTGACCGTAGGGGAAGAGTTTCATCGCTTCGATTTTGCCGCGGTTTTACGCGCTGGGGTTTTGCGCGCAGCTGTTTTTCGAGCCGCAGACTTCTTAACTGCTGGCTTGCGCACGGCTGCTTTTGCTGCTGGCTTTTTTGCGGCGAACTTTCCAGCTTCGGTTGATGCATGTGCGTGCGCACGGTCGGCCATGTCTTTCATGGCGTGTGTGGCAATGTGCTGAAACTGATCGGTCAGGGCACCCCACCAGTGAGATGGATCTACGCCGGCAGCTGCTTTTTTGCTACGAGGCTTGCTGGCTTTGGGCTTGGCCTCTTCATGTTCGGCTTCTTCGTGTGCAGGTTCTTCATGGGCCGCCTCTTTTTGCGTGAAGGTGTACTGAGGCATAACTGGCGCAGCAGTCGCTGCCGCTTGGGGCTTGACCTTGAGCGATTCGGCCAAGTCGTTGAAGCTCATATTCATGCCCTTCAGGGTGTTGAGCGTCATGCGCTGCACCTCGAGGGCTTGAATAGTAGCCCCCACAGCTTTGCTGTTTTGCTCTAACCAAAACTGCACGGTTTTGAGTTCTTGAATTCGCTTCTCAAGCTCTTCAGGGTCCAGCGTAGGAGCCACCCAACCCGGCGCAGCAGACGATGAGGCTCCACCTCCGGGCGTGAGGTTCTTTAGAAAATCAAATCCCGGAACGAACTTGGTGAAATCAAAACCGGCGGGGTTGGTCATGTCTTGCTCCTGTGTGTATGTGGCTCATTAAACCAAAACCCAACCAACCGGCAGCTGACAGATCAGTGTTTGTGTTCGCCGTGGCTGTGCTCGCCCTGTTTTTGGGACTGCATTGTGGGCGCTTGCATGCCTACTTGCACTTTCAGCTCCACATTGGACTTGACGCCTTTGGCGTCTTGAAGCGTCAGGGTCAACGGCACGGTGGTGTCTTTGGCCAACGGCGCTTTCAAGTCCATCAACATCACGTGGTAGCCACCTGGCTTGAGCTCAACTGCTTTGCCTGCGGGCAGGTCTAGGCCGTTGGGCAAGGCCGCCATCTTCATCACGTCTTTTTCCAT
>CAJBHE010000033.1 GCA_903952885.1 uncultured Burkholderiales bacterium | reverse complement strand
TCATGGCCATGCTTATCTCCCATGCGGCGCGCTTGAGGCAAGACCCTGCGGGTCTGTGACGAACCTCACCTTGGTCAAGCCCGCCATTTGCGCGGCATACAGCACGCGGCCTACGGCTTCAAAGTCGGTCTTCGCATCACCGCGAATTTGCACTTCGGGCTGGGGCGTTTTCTCTGCAAAGCTTTGCAGCTGCTTGATCAGCTCTGAGTTGCTGCGCACGGGCGCGTCATACAAATAGGCTTGGCCTTGCGCGTTGACCGACAGCACGATGTTGTCGGGCTTGGTCTCGCGTGGTTGTTGTACCTCATGTGGCAACTCCACTTTGACTGATGTGGTCACCACTGGAATGGTGATGAGAAAGATGATGAGCAGCACCAACATCACATCCACCAAGGGTGTCGTGTTGATGGTGGTCAACAACTCGTCATCGCCCTCACTGGGGCCTAGGTGCATGGCCATGGTTTATTTCTGTGCCGAGCCTGATTCAGCAGAACCCAACAGCACGGCATGCAAGTCCGCGCCAAAGGCGTGCACTTCTTCCATCGCCACTTTGTTGCGGCGCACCAGCCAGTTGTAGCCCAACACCGCAGGCACAGCCACCGCCAAGCCGATGGCGGTCATGATGAGCGATTCGCCCACAGGGCCTGCTACTTTGTCGATGCTGGCTTGACCCGACATGCCAATCTTCACCAGCGCGTTGTAAATGCCCCAGACTGTGCCAAACAAACCAACGAACGGTGCGGTGGAGCCTACGGTGGCCAACACAGCCAAACCATCTTGCATGCGGCTTTGAACATTGCTCATGGCGCGCTGGATGCTCACGGTCACCCAATCGTTGAAGTTGATAGACCCCAACAAACCTGTGTGCTTGCTGGCACCTTCCAAACCCTTTTCAGCGATGAAACGGAAAGGGCTGTCTGCCTCTAAGCCATCAGCGCCTTGGCGCACATTGCCCGCGTTCCAAAAGTTGTCTTGCGCGGTTTTGGCAAAGCGCAACACGCGGCTTTGTTCAGCCAGTTTGGTGAAGATCACATACCAGCTGGCCATGCTCATGATGACCAAAATCAGCAGTGTGGTTTTGGCCACCACATCGCCTTGCGCCCAAAGCGCCGACAAGCCATAAGGGTTCTCAATGGCTTCTTCAGCCAAGGCGCTGGCGCTGAATACCAATGTGGCGATGGCCGCTGCGGTGCGTGTGATGGTGTGTTGCAACATGGGTGTTTCCTTTTTGAAGCTGCGCTTATTCCAAGCGCCAGGTGTATTTGATGCTGGCCCAGCTTTGCTCGGGCTTACCGTCTACTGTGCCAGGTCGGAATTGACATTTCGACAGCGCGTTGCGTGCGGCTTCATCCAAGCGGTTGAAGCCCGATGTTTTTTCAATGTCGGCTTGAATGACCTTGCCATCTACACCAATCAAAAACTTCAGCGTGACAGTGCCTTCTTCTTCCATCCGGCGCGAGGCGCTGGGGTAGTCGGGCTTGGCGCAATGTGCACCTGGTTGTATGACTGCACCTGAGCGAATGGCTGGCGCAGGTGGCGCGGCAGGGGCCGCCGGGGGAGCTGTCGGTTGAGTGATCGCCGGTGCCGTACTGTTAGGCGCTGGGGGCGGCGGTGCAGGTGTGGGGGTTTTAGGAGGCGGCGGTGTTTTAGGTGGTGGCGCAGGTGGTGGCGCTTCGGTCATCAATACCGCCTCTACGGTATTCTCGGTCATGCGAACTACTTTGCTCGCCAACCCAGAAGAGATTGCCCACAACAACAAGGCGTGCAACAGCACAACCAGGCCAATGCCTGTCAAATGTTTGCGTGGGGAGCGTTGACGCGTTGCGTATGAAGAGGGCGATTGAGACAAACGAGGATGCTCTGAAAATTTCGCCAATTTTAGAGGGCCTGCATGTCACGCCGATGGCAGGCCTGTGTAAAGCAACACTGCCTTTGCGACCATGGCAAAGGCCGTGTTGTTGAGGTGTTTAGACCTGCTTCATGGCGCCTTTGACTTTGCCGCCACGTTCGATTTCGATTTCGCCGTAAGTTACATCGCCTGTGACTTTGCCGGTGTTGCGCACGATGAGCACGCTTTTGCTGGTGATGGACTGGTTCAATTCGCCCTTGACGTCGATGAAGTCAGCTTCTGTCGTGCCAGTGACCACGCCTGCTGCGCCAATCAGCACATCTTTGGCTACCAAATCGCCTTCCACAGTGCCTGAAATGATGGCTTGGTTGGGCGCATTGATCGAGCCCTTGAACACCACACCGGCGCCAATGAAAATGCTTTTGTCTTTGCTGCCTTCGCTCATACAGTTGTCTTTCTGAAAAAAATGGATCCTTTCTAGTTTATATGGATATTGTCAAATTCTTCAATTAAATACGCCAAATGGCGTACGGCTGATGTTTATCAGATGAGAATAAACAAGTATGAAAGTCGTTGTTGTTGCCAATCCAAAAGGTGGGGCAGGTAAGTCCACCTTGTCTACCAATATTGCAGGTTACTTTGCGTCGCAAGGCCATCAGGTCATGCTGGGCGATGCAGACACCCAGCAGTCTTCCAAATTTTGGCTGACCCAGCGGCCCGACACTCTGCCGCGCATTGCCACTTGGGAGTTTCAGCCCGACTTGGTGCTCACCGCCAAGCCCCCCCGAGGCACCACGCATGTGGTGATTGACACTCCTGGCGGCATCAGCGGCTGGCGTCTGCAAGAAGTGATTGAGCGGGCTGACAAGGTGATCGTGCCCGTGATGCCAAGTGTGTTTGACATGCAGGCCACGAATGAGTTTTTGCTGCAACTGGTGGAAATCACGGCCAAATTGCCCACGCAAGTGGGCGTGGTGGGTAACCGTGTGGACACGCGCACCATCTCGGCGGGCAATTTGCGCAAGTTCATTGAGTCTTTGCAAGTACCCGTGCTGACCTACTTGCGCGACACCCAGTACTACTTGCACATGGCAGCTCATGGCTTGTCGATGTTTGACATTACGCCTTCGAAAGTACAAAAAGATTTAGAGCAGTGGGCGCCCATTTGCCATTGGCTGGATCAAGACTGATGCTGCTTTAAAGCAGGACGTCTTAAGCGGCGTTATCCACGACACGACCTTTGTAGCCGTGGGTAGAAAACTCCATGGCATGAAAGCCTTTGAAGTCGAGTTGGCGAATGAAGTCGCCCGATTGCTTGTTGACCACCTTCAAGGACAAGGTGCTGGACTGTTTGTCAAACGAGTAGTTCAGCTGGCTTTTATCAAGCGACTGGTTCAGGCGTTGCACCCGAACTTCTTTGTCAGCTTGTATTTCTGCTGTGACATCCACTTTTTTGGCCTGCATCTCAGCCGGCGCTTGCTGCGCCTTGGACACGCTGGACTTCACGGGCGCAGCAGCGAGCGTGGGTAGCGTGTTGACGGGTGGCGTGATGGTGTTCACAAAAAGAATCTTGGGGTGGTTGGCCTTAATTTTAAGTAAACAAAAATGTAATTTCTACCCAAAAAATCCTGGCGGGTGCTTTAGATCCGTGGTTTGGCTCTTTTATAAATACAAAAGAACTGATTTTGAGATGAAATTTTCTGCTGCTGCATCGGCTTGTTGGCGCGTTGGGGCACAGCTCATCACATAGCCAATGCGGTCGGCGTTTTCCATGGGCGGGCGCACAGAGTCTCCGGCCTGCTTGAGCATCTCGACACAAGCAATGCGTGAGTCAGCTGTGGTGGGCAGTTCAATGCTGGCTAAATTTCCTGTTTGTTCCGCCACCAGCCAGCGCGTGACTGCAACCGCTGAGGCTTCAGAAAATGGTGCAACGGGGCGACCGACGTGCAAGTCAATCAAGTCAGAGTGAATGGATCGTTTGCAAGCCAAGCTGATGAGGCGCGGAATTTTTGCGCCCACCAAACGTGGGTTGATTTCAATCAGGCTCAGCCCGTCCGCGTGAAGCATGAGCTCAATGTGGGTGGCACCGCAATCAAACTCCACCGCATCTAGCAGCGCAAACACATAAGCCTCGATCGCTTTGAACTGCCCTTTGTTGGGCATGAAGCACCCACCACGAATGGCAAAAGAGGGCGGCTCGAAAAACAGCTTTTCATTCACACCTACCAAGGTGTGTTGGCCGTTTTGCGTGAGGGTGTCGCAGCCAATCACCACACCTTGCATGTATTGCTCGACCAGCAAACGGTCGTTAGCTTTCACACCCAAGCCGTAGTCGGCACGCGAGGGCAGCATGTCTTCTAGGGGTGACATCCAAGGTGCGAGGTCATCTTCGTGTTCTATCACCACGATGTTTTGCGATCCATAGCCATCAGACGGTTTGATGAGCACAGGCAGGCCAATGTGGTCCACCGCTTGCTTTAATTCTTCATTGGACGTTGCCAAGGCGAACAAAGGCTGTGCAATGCCGCGCTCTTGCAAGCGCTGGCGCACGCTGAATTTGTCGCGCAACAGTTGGGCTGATTTGAGGTTGAGGTACTTCAGCCCAAGCGTTTGAGCTAGTGTGGCCGTCTCAATCAAGCGAATGTCGAGTAAACACAGTACAGCATCAAAAGGTTTGGCCTTGTGCGCCGCAATTACTTGTGACTCAACTGCCTGCATGTCAAAGCTGGGCACGTTGATGCAAGCGTGTGCTTGTTGCAACAGTGAATTCACTGTTGGTTGCTGTTGGTACAGCGCCAAATCGGCCGTTAGCAACGTGAAGCTATCGCCTCTGTCTATTGCCGCTTGGAGGATGTCAGTGTCATTGCCGCCCGGCAACTCGATGATGAGTAAATGCGTCATGTGTTGTGTTCGTTTTTATTCCGCTTGTAGGCCTGCACTTTGAATGGCGGTTTGCCATGCTTTGTGTTGCTTCTTGGCATAGGTATCAAGCCTGTTGGGCGAGGAGCCAAATGGCTCAAATCCCAGCTTGGCAAATTCAGTGTTCACGTCTTCGCGCAACAAAACTTCTTGGATGGATTTCGACAAACGAAGTGCCATGTCTTTAGGTAATTTGGCGGGGCCAAACACACCCGCCCAAGGCACGATGGGTAAGTCGTGCATGCCTGCTTCGTGCCATGTGGGTGTTTCAGGCAACAGCGGGCTGCGTTTGTCTGACAAGGTGGCAAAAGCTTTGAGCTTTCCCTCTTTCACAAACGGCAGCGCGTTGGCAGGTGTGGCAAACATCAGCTGAATGCGACCTGCCACAAAGTCTGTCATCGCGGGCACTTCGCCCTTGTAGGGCACTTGCGTCATGTGTAGCTTGGCTTGCGATTCCATCTCAGCTGCCATCACGATCGAGGCCACATTGCCCGTGCCGTAGTACACCTCGCCCGTGTGGGTGTGTTCATAGGCAATGAATTCATTCAGTGTTTGCGCTGGCACGCTGGGGTGGGCAAACAAGAACATCGAAAACTTACCCGCCGTGCTGATGGGTGTGAAGTCTTTGACGGGGTCATAGTGCATAGCTTTGTGCAACGAGGGCACAGCCGACATCGCGCCATAGGTAGCCATGAAAAGTGTGTAGCCATCTGGGGCGGCGGCTGCCACGGTTTCGGCTGCAATTGCGCCATCTGCGCCTGGCTTGTTGTCGATCACGACAGCTTGGCCGAGTTTTTCGCCAAGAGGTTTGGCCATGATGCGTGCCACCAAATCGGCGCTCCCACCTGCAGGGAAGGGGACGACCAAGTGAATGGGCTTGTTAGGAAATGTTGGCGCTTGTTCAGCAGCCACAGCGTGGTGCATACACAGCAGTGCCGCAAAGCCCAAGACGTTGAGCAGTTTGTTAGATTGGTTGCGAATCATGGTCACAGTTGATTGATCTTTTATGTCTTCAGGTCAGGTGTATGGCCTTGCGAGCTTTCACTCGCAAGGCCATCGTCGCGTTAAGCGGTGGTGTTCACCCCGCCTGCGGCATCCATACTTTTCAACTTGTCATCTAAGCTTTGTAAAAAGTTAGTGACGTTCGCTGTCGAGCTATTGCCTCCCATCGACCCCATCAAATTTGCAAAACTCGATTGCAAATTGTTGGTGAGCGCTGAGTTGCTAGAGGCTGCTGTGGTGGCGTCTGCAGTCACACCTGCCGTTCCGCCC
>CAJBHE010000032.1 GCA_903952885.1 uncultured Burkholderiales bacterium | reverse complement strand
TTGTCGGGCCAGCCGTTCAACGTGGCTTTGTCGTTGCCCATCTGCACGTGCTCGAGCAGCTCTTGCGCATAGCTGGTGATGTCAAGGTAGTAACCAGGAATCTCGCGCTTCTCAACGGGTGCACCTGTACGCCAGCCTTTGCCGTCAATCACTTGCTCGTTGGCCAACACGGTTTGGTCGACGGGGTCCCAGTTCACCACTTGGGTCTTGCGGCACGCAATGCCTTTTTCGAGCATCTTCAAAAAGAGCCATTGGTTCCACTTGTAATACGTCGCATCGCAGGTTGCCACTTCTCGTGACCAGTCGATGGCCAAGCCCATCGCCTGCATTTGCTTCTTCATGTAGGCGATGTTGTCAAAGGTCCACTTTGCCGGTGGCACGCCGTTTTTGAGCGCGGCGTTTTCAGCGGGCAAACCAAAGGCGTCCCAGCCCATAGGCATCAAAACATTGAAGCCCTTCATGCGCAGGTTGCGCGTGAGCATGTCGTTGATGGTGTAGTTGCGCACGTGGCCCATGTGCAACTTGCCGCTGGGGTAAGGCAGCATGGAGCAGGCGTAGAACTTTTTCTTCGACGCGTCTTCGGTCACGCGGTAGGCGTCGGCTTGGGTCCAAGCGGCCTGAACGGCACGTTCGACGTCGGTGTGGTTGTATTTGTCTTGCATGGAATCAGTCAGAGAACCCCCGCTGGGGTCGCGGGGCAGCGCCTTCAAACAAAGGCAAAGCATGCACTGATTTTAGGCCTTGGTTTGGGGCAATCGGGATGCCAAACAAGGCATCGCACAGTGAGTGATGACGGGGCTAATTAAGGGGCGGAAACGGGCGGCTTTCGCTCAGTCACAAAGCCAATGCGGCTCATACCAGCTTGCTGGGCAATACCCATGACTTCGACCACCTTGCCGTAGGGCACGCGCTCGTCGGCGCGCAGCTGCACTTCGGGCAATTCGCGGTAGCCCATCGCCAAAGCCTTGGAAGCTTGGGCATTCAGGCTGTGTTTGAGGTCGTCCAGCGAGGTGGCTTTGTCATCCAAATACACCACGCCTTTGGCATCAATGCTGAGTTTGACGAATCGCGGCGGCGCGGTGCTGGCCTGTGCACCCTCGGTTTTGGGCAAATCAAGCTTCAAGGCACTGACCATCAAGGGGGCGGTGATGATGAAAATCACCAACAAGACCATCATCACATCGACCAAGGGGGTGACGTTGATGTCGCTCATGGGCATTTGGCCCGGCGTGCGCTCAAAACGCCCAAAAGCCATCAGAGCTCTCGCAAGTCTTGGGCAAAGCCTTCCAGCTCTTGCTCCAAACGGTTGATGATGCGGCCCATCACGTTAAACGCCAACACTGCTGGTAACGCCACAGCCAAGCCCGCAGCAGTCATGACAAGCGCCTCGCCCACAGGGCCAGCCACACGCTCGATGGTCAGCTGGCCTGCGGTGGCGATACCAGTGAGTGCGTGATAAATACCCCACACCGTACCCAGCAAACCCACAAACGGCGCGGTGGAACCCACCGTGGCCAACAACACCTGGCCCGATTGCAAACGGTGCAGCACGCCATGCAACGCATCGCGCAACACACGCGTGCGTTGGGCGGATACATCGCCTTGCGCACCCAAGGTCCCCGGCATCAGTTGTTGGTTGGCTTGCGCCAGCGGCAGCAAGACAACGGCACGGTCGACCGCCACCAAAGCCTGAATACCCTGATGCACATCACCCGCTTGCCAGAAGGCGGCTTTGCCGTGGGCCACATCGGTGCTCACGCGGTGGAGCAACCAAGCTTTGTAAAAAATAACCGTCCAGCTCGCCACCGACATGGCCAGCAAAGCAAGGGCCAAGGTGATGCTGAGGGCATCGCCTTCAAAAATGGTGGCGAAGAAGTCCATCTTGCTTAGCGCAAGTTCAACACGTCAAACATGTCAAACAAGCCCTTGTTTTTACCCGCCAAGAAACTGGCAGCACGCAAGCCGCCCTGCGCATAGGTGGCGCGGCTCGATGACTTGTGCGTGATTTCAATTCGCTCACCAATGCCCGCGAATAACACGGTGTGGTCGCCCACAATGTCGCCGCCACGGATGGTGGAGAAACCAATGGTCGATGGGTCGCGCTCGCCGGTGTGACCATAGCGCTCATACACAGCGCAGTCTTTGAGGTCGCGGCCAATGGCATCAGCAATCACTTCGCCCATTTTCAAAGCTGTGCCCGAAGGCGCATCCACTTTATGGCGGTGGTGCGCTTCGATGATTTCAATGTCGTAGCCCGCGGGCATGGCTTGTGCGGCCATTTGCAAGAGCTTCAAAGTCACGTTCACACCCACGCTCATGTTGGGAGCCATGACGATGGCAATGTCTTTGGCGGCTTCGGCGATCTCTGCTTTTTGCGCATCGGTAAAACCGGTCGTACCGATGACGAGCTTCACGCCTAACTCGCGGCAAATTTTTAAATGTGCCAGCGTGCCTTCGGGGCGGGTAAAGTCAATCAACACTTGGCTGTTTTGTAGGCCTTTGCGCACATCAGCTTCAATGTTCACACCGCTGGCATGGCCCAAAAAGCCAGTGGCATCGTTACCAATGCCTGGGCTTGCTGGCACATCCAACGCGCCCGCCAATTGGCAAGTGGGGTCGTTGCGCACAGCCTCAATCAGCATGTGACCCATACGGCCGCTGGCGCCGGCGATGGCAATTTTCAAAATGGCAGGAGATTGAGCCATGGTGTTGATGCACTTTCAATAATCAACGAACCGCTTCGAGCGGGGGATAAGAAACAGAGCCAGCAGTCACTGCGGGCTGGACTGAGTCTTTTGCCGGTACAGGCTTGGAAGGAAACTTAGCCAAGTCAGCCTCGGTAGCTTTGAGATCGCGCAACTTGGTAGGCGGGCGACGGTTGTCTAGCTTGGCAGCAAATTCAGCCTCGGTAGGCAAAGCATCGCCTTCAATGCGATCGAGCGCATCGCCCTTAAAAAACACACTGAAACGGCGCTGTTGCGGCTCAGCCCCTTGACGACGGATGGTGAAGGCGTAGTCCCAACGTTCGGCATGGAACAAGCTTGTCACGAGAGGCGTGCCCAGCACATCACGCACCGCTTGGCGGGGCATACCTGCACGCAAAGCCTGCACTTGCTCGCGCGAGACAAAGTTGCCCTGCACGACTTCTGGCTTGTAAATGAAGCTGGACGAGCAAGCCGTGAAGCCAATTGACGCTGTCGCGCAAGCAAGAGCGAGAAGGCGACGCGACCGGCCTAGAAAAACAGAGGCATTTCGACAGAATTCAAACATGGTGTGAAAGGCCGAATAAGGCGCAAAGGCTATGATTCGTTCATTGTAGCGGTGGGCCTGTTCCCACCGCCTAGCGATAGACACCATGGCACATCCAGACGACCTCAAAAGCATTGGCCTCAAGGCCACCGCACCTCGCCTGAAAATTTTGGAACTATTCCAACAAGGCAGCCAACGGCACATGACGGCCGAGGATGTGTACCGCCATTTGATGCTCCAAAACATGGACATTGGCATTGCCACGGTCTACCGCGTGCTGATGCAGTTTGAGCAAGCTGACATTTTGAAACGCAGCCACTTTGAGAGCGAACGTGCGGTGTACGAGCTTAACGAGGGCGAACACCACGACCACTTGGTATGCCTGGACTGCGGCCGCGTAGAAGAGTTTCACGACGAAGAAATTGAAGCGCTTCAGATTAAAGTAGCCAAGCGCCACGGGTTTGAGATTGCAGACCACGCGCTGAGTCTGTACGCCCACTGCCGCAAAAAGAGCTGCGAACATCGCCCTGTGGGTAAGTAAGGATCAGCCCTGCTGCATGGCGCGTTGATGACGCGCGATGAACTCTTGGTATGTGTCCACACCACGCAACTGCAGAATTGAGTTGCGCACCGCAGCTTCGACCAACACCGCAATGTTACGGCCAGCCACCACTTGAATGACCACTTTGCGCACAGGCACACCCAGCACGTCTTGCGTGAGGGGCTCGTGGGGCAAGCGTTCGTAATCACGCTCTAGCGTTTCCTTGCGCACCAAATGCACGATGAGCTTCAAGCGCATGTTGCGACGCACCGCCGTTTCGCCAAAAATGGCACGAATGTCCAGCAAACCAATGCCGCGCACTTCCAGCAAATTTTGCAGCAGTTCGGGACAGCGGCCCTCGATGGTGGTTTGGTTGATGCGGTACAAATCCACCGCATCGTCGGCCACCAAGCCGTTGCCGCGCGAAATCAACTCCAAACCCAGCTCGCTTTTGCCCAAGCCTGACTCGCCAGTGATCATCACGCCCAAGCCCAAAATGTCCATGAACACGCCATGCATGGTGGTGCGGTCGGCAAAGTGTTTGGACAAGTAAGCCCGCAACAAATCAATGACAAACGCGGCCGACTCGTGCGTAGCAAACAACGGGATTTGTGCCCGTTCGCACATGGCCACCAACGCCTCGGTGGGCTGCTGCCCGTCTGCCAACACCAAAACGGGTGGCTCTAACGTGACGATACGGGCAATGCGACGGGCACAATCTTCCGCCGAGGCTTGGGTCACGTAATTGGCTTCGCGCTCGCCCAGCACTTGCACACGATAGGGGTGGATGTAGTTGAGGTAACCCACCAAGTCAGCACCTGAGCGGGCACTGCGCACCGCGACTTCGTCAAAGTGACGCTCTGAAGCGCCTAGGCCCGCAATCCACTCCCAACGCAGTCGGCCACGAAAGGCCTCAAACAGCACATCCGCGCTGATGACTGAGGGCCTCACAGCGGCACCGCGTTCCAGGTTGAGATGATGCGGTGGAGCTCCGCCGCATCATCACAGAATTTAACTTTTTCCCTCAGGCTAGTGTCGCTGAGTAACTCGGCGATCTCAGACAAGATTTCGAGGTGCTTTTGTGTGGAGGCCTCTGGCACCAGTAAAAAAATGAGCAAGGTCACGGGCTGCTCGTCTGGGGCATCAAAGCCAATCGGCTTGTCCAACTGGAACACAGCGGCCATGGGCGACTTCAAACCTTTGATGCGGCCATGCGGAATGGCCACACCATGACCTAAACCCGTGGAGCCCAAACGCTCACGCGCAAACAAACTCTCGGCCACCAACGCGCGATTGAGGCCGTGAAGACCCTCAAACAACAAGCCCGCCTCTTCAAAGGCGCGCTTTTTACTGGTGACCTCGACACGCACAAGCACTTGCGCGGAAGGAAGAATAGAAGCTAGGCGATTCATGGTTGAGCGCAGATTATGCACTCACAAGCCAACAGGCTCTAAAACATCAAAACCGCCACAAATGACGGTTTTAAATAGCTTTGAAAGGGTTACATCAAACGCTTAGGGCTCTCATGGTG
>CAJBHE010000031.1 GCA_903952885.1 uncultured Burkholderiales bacterium | reverse complement strand
TGCCGACGCGTTCGCGATTTTGTCTGCTGACAATGCCGCAGCCACGTTTGCTGTGCGATCTTCAGCCACGGCGGAAGACTTGCCTGACGCTTCGTTCGCCGGCCAACAAGAAACTTTTTTGAACGTGCACGGCATCGACGAAGTGCTGCACAAGATGAAGGAAGTCTTCGCCTCGTTGTACAACGACCGCGCCATCAGCTACCGCGTGCACAAGGGCTTTGCCCACGCCGATGTGGCTTTGTCTGCTGGCGTGCAACGCATGGTGCGCTCCGACTTGGGCGCGGCCGGTGTGATGTTCACCATCGACACCGAGTCTGGTTTTGACGACGTGGTGTTCATCACCTCGAGCTACGGACTCGGTGAGACCGTGGTGCAAGGCGCGGTGAACCCCGACGAGTTTTATGTGCACAAGCCAACTCTGAAAGTAGGCAAGCGCGCCGTGATCCGCCGCAACTTGGGCTCCAAGCTCTTGCAAATGGAGTTCTCCACAGCCGAAGAGAAAAAAGCCACAGGCAAATTGGTCAAAACCACCGATGTGCCCACTGAGCTGCGTAACCGTTACTCATTGACCGATGCCGACGTTGAGCAACTGGCCCATTACGCCATGGTGATCGAGGCCCATTACCAACGTCCCATGGATATTGAATGGGGCAAAGACGGCACTGACGGCCTCTTGTACATCTTGCAGGCGCGCCCAGAAACCGTGAAGAGCCAAGCCAAAGGCCAGTCTGAGTTTCGCTACAAACTCAAAGGCCACAGCACGGTGTTGGCTGAAGGCCGCGCGATTGGTCAAAAAATTGGCACAGGCCCTGTGCGCTTGGTACACAACATCAGCGAGATGGACATGGTCCAGCCCGGTGATGTGTTGGTGACCGACATGACCGACCCCAACTGGGAACCCGTGATGAAGCGCGCCAGCGCCATCGTGACCAACCGTGGTGGCCGTACCTGCCATGCTGCGATCATTGCGCGTGAGTTGGGCATTCCTGCAGTGGTGGGTTGCGGCGACGCGACAGAAAAATTGAAAGACGGCACCTTGGTGACCGTGAGCTGCTCAGAAGGCGACACCGGCATGATTTACGACGGTTTGCTAGAAACGGAAGTGACCGAAGTTCAGCGCGGCGAAATGCCCAGCATCAAAACCAAAATCATGATGAACGTAGGTAACCCACAACTGGCGTTTGATTTCTGCCAGTTGCCCAACGAAGGCGTGGGCCTGGCCCGCCTAGAGTTCATCATCAACAACAACATCGGCGTGCACCCCAAGGCGATTCTTGACTACCCGAATGTGGATGCTGATTTGAAGAAGGCCGTTGAGTCTGTCGCCCGAGGCCATGCGTCACCCCGCGCTTTCTACGTGGACAAAGTGGCTGAAGGCATCGCCACCATCGCGGCCGCATTTTGGCCCAAGCCAGTCATCGTGCGACTGTCGGACTTCAAGTCCAACGAATACCGAAAACTCATTGGTGGCAGCCGCTACGAGCCCGAGGAAGAGAACCCAATGCTGGGTTTCCGTGGTGCTGCGCGTTACATCAGCGAAGACTTCGGCGAAGCCTTTGCGATGGAGTGTGAAGCCATGCGCCGCGTGCGCTCCGACATGGGCTTGACCAACGTGCAAGTCATGGTGCCTTTCGTGCGTACCTTGGGCCAAGCCGAGCGTGTGACCAGCTTGTTGGCCGAGCACGGCTTGAAGCGCGGTGAGAACGATCTCAAGGTCATCATGATGTGCGAAGTGCCGAGCAACGCCATTCTTGCCGAAGACTTCTTGAAGTTCTTTGACGGCTTCTCCATTGGCTCAAATGACCTGACCCAACTCACTTTGGGCCTCGACCGCGACTCAGGCTTGGAATTGCTGGCTGCTGACTTTGACGAGCGCGATCCCGCTGTGAAAGCTTTGTTGAGCAAAGCCATCGCCGCGTGTTTGGCGCAAGGCAAGTACGTTGGCATTTGCGGTCAAGGTCCTAGCGACCACCCTGACTTCGCGCATTGGTTGGCCGATCAGGGCATCAGCTCCATTTCGCTCAACCCAGACAGCGTGATCGACACTTGGAAGTCATTGGCCAAGTAAACCTCTTTGACCAAGCCGCCCCAGACAGCCTCTGAATCTGAGGCCACGGATCCACCCGCAATTGACGTGTCTGCTTTGACTAAGCGGTCGTTGTTGGGGGTGGTGGGGCTGGTCATGTTGACCGTGTGCTCTTTGGCATTGGCCTGGCACTTACCTGACATGACCCTGCTCCATTTCTTGTGGGTGGCTCAGGCGGTTCCTGTGTTGTACTTATGGCTGGCATGGTGGGGTACGCAACCTTCTTGTGCAGGTAGTGATGCGTCTTAGAACTTGGCCCTGGCGTATGTTGCTGCTCAGCTTTGCTGGCATGGTGACGCTGACCATTTTGTTGCTTTTGGCAGACTTTGCTGGCGTGCCTAAAGGCGTAGTGAACGGCTTCTTCTTGGTGGTGTCCATCATTGGTTATGCGTTGATCGGTATGTTTTGTCGCACTACCGTTCCTGAAGAATATTTTGTCGCAGGACGCACCATCAGCGCACCGTTGAACGGCATGGCGACTGCTGCTGATTGGATCTCTGCGGCGTCCTTCATCGGCTTGACGGGGCTGTTGCTGTCGGATGGATTTGTGGGCGATGGGCAACATCCTGGAGGCCTGTCTTATTTGCTCGGCTGGACGGGTGGATTTTGCTTGCTCGGCTTTTTGTTTGCGGCCAAGCTCAACCTGTCTCAATCCATCACCATCCCCGAATTTTTAGGCCGACGTTTTGACAGTGCGGCTGTGCGTTGGCTGGCTGCATGGGGTGCTATTTTGTGCTCCAGTGTTTACTTGGTCGCGCAAATTTATGGCATTGGTTTGGTGGCGTCCATGCTTTCAGGTTTGACCTTTGAGTTGGGCGTTTTCATGGCGCTGGGAGGTGTGCTGCTCTGCTCGTTTCTTGGGGGTATGCGTGCCGTCACTTGGTCTCAGGGAGTGCAGTGCGTGGTGATCGTGGCCTCGATGGTAGCGTTGAGCATGGCGGTGTCACTCAAGACTCAAGGCCACCCATTTGTCAACATCGCTGCGTTTCAGTCGCTGCCGCAAATTCAAGCGCGAGCTAAGCAAATTGAATCTGACCCCGCTGAGCAGTCCACCCGTCAGGTGATTATTCAGAAGATCAGTAGTTTGGATGACAAGATTTCTGACCCCGTTTACGCGCGAGAGGTGGAACGCCAAAACGTCGCGCAACAGTTGGTCAAGGCCAAGGCCGGCAACGCGCCTATGCGAGACATTCAAAAGATCGAAGCCAACCCCGCTTGGCGTGAGGCCTCGGTTGACCGTTTGGTGAGTGCCTGGCAAACGGAGCGAGAGGTTCTATTAAAGGCTATTCAGAGGCCTGTTGGGTTTCAGGTGCCTTACCTCGAGGGCTGGAATCCCGGTTGGCATAACAGTTTGGCCCTGGTGTTTTGTTTGATGTTGGGTACGGCAGCTTTGCCGCATATTTTGGTGCGCTCCTACACCACCGCCACGCCCGCCGAAGCCCAGCGCTCCATCGTCTGGGCTTTGGGCTTCATTGTGGTGGTGTACCTGTGTGCTTCGTCCTTGGCAGTGCTGCTCAAGTCGTTTGTTTTGAACGAGTTGGTGGGAGCGCATTTGGACCAGCTGCCGGATTGGGCAGACCGCCTCAAGCTACGCAAATTGGCGCTGCTAAGCATTCAGGATCACAACCAAGACGGCATTGTTCAGTTTGCCGACATACGCTTGTACAACGATTACTTGCTTCTCGGAATTCCTGAAATCACGCATATATCTCCGGTCTTTACTGGTCTGCTGGCTGCCGGCGCATTGGCGGCGGCGCTGTCTACGGCGGATGGTTTGTTGCTCACCATCTCTAATGCGTTGGCGCAAGATCTGTACTTTCAAACAGCAGATCCCAATGCACCGCCACTGCGTCGCGTGATGTTGTCCAAAATTTTGCTGATGGTGGTGGCCCTGTTAGCCGCTTGGTTTGCCACCAACCGCCCGGTGAGTATTTTGTTTTGGGTGACGTGTGCGTTTTCTTTGGCAGCTGCCACCTTCTTCCCTGTGTTGTTGTTGGGTATTTACTGGCGCGGCATGAGCCGCTTGGGCGCGTTGATGGCCATGGTGTCCGGTTTGGGCGTGACGCTTTACTACATCACCGTCAACCATCCTTGGGTGCAAATGCGCTTGCAAATGCAGACCACAGAGACCATGTGGCTAGGCCTAGACCCCGTCTGTGCGGGTGTCTTTGGTGTGCCCGTGGGCTTGCTGTTTGGTTTCCTAGGTAGCAAGCTGTCTAGGGCTCTTAAAAATTGACTATAATGGCAGACTTTTCCCTTGCTGCCAGCGTCAGACGCCGCAGGCAGCTTCATATCCACAAGGAGTGTCCATGCGTCATTACGAAATCATTTTGTTGATCCACCCGGATCAAAGCGAACAAGTTCCAGCCATGCTGGAGCGTTACAAAGGCATGATCACCTCAGGTGGTGGTGCTATTCATCGTACGGAAGACTGGGGTCGCCGCCAGTTGGCCTACATGATCAACAAGCTTGCCAAAGCTCACTACATTTGCCTGAACATCGAAGCTAGCCAAGCTGTGATGTCTGAACTCGAACACGCGTTCAAGTTCAACGATGCGGTGTTGCGCCACATGACTGTCTTGCGTAAGAAGGCTGACACCACGCCTTCCGTCATGATGAAGACAGTCGAGCGCGAAGAAGCTCGCAAGAACCAGCAAGCCGAGTTCGCGGGCTAATTGCTGACGCACGACAAGGTTTGAACCACGTTGTTTTGAATGCTTGTGTTGTGGAGGCCTCGGCCCTGCGATACACCCCAGCCGGTTTACCCGCCATTGATGTGAGCCTCGAACACGAGTCTGATATTCAAGAAGCAGGGCAAAAGCGACAAATCAAAGCAACCGTCAAAACAGTCGCCTTGGGATCTTTGGCAGAGCGTTTGGCTCTGCTTCCCCTCGGTAGCCTTTGGCAGTTCAGTGGCTTTTTAGCCTCACCTCGTCACAGCAAAAACATCGTTTTTCACATTCAAGATTTTCAGCAAATTTCATAGGAGGCCCAGATCATGGCCACATTCAAGAAATTCAACAAAGACAAGCGCCCCAAGCGCAACACGCAATCATTGCTTTTCAAGCGCAAGCGCTTCTGCCGCTTCACTGTCACTGGCGTTGAAGAAATCGACTATAAAGATGTCGACACATTGCGTGACTTCATTGCCGAAAACGGCAAGATCATTCCCGCACGCCTGACCGGCACTCGCGCCATTTACCAACGTCAGCTGAACACTGCCATCAAGCGCGCACGCTTCTTGGCCTTGGTGCCATACAGCGACCAGCACAAGATCTAAGGAGACCGACCATGCAAATTATTCTGCTCGACAAGGTCGTGAACCTCGGCAACCTCGGCGAAATCGTCCGTGTGAAAGATGGTTACGCCCGCAATTTTTTGATTCCCTCAGGCCGCGCTCGTCGCGCCACTGAGACAGCGATCAAAGAATTCGAAGTTCGCCGCGCTGAACTCGAAAAAGCGGCTGCTGAGAAGCTGGCTGCTGCACAAGCGCAAGGCGAGAAGTTGGCTGGCAAAGCCGTCAAGATCGGCCAAAAAGCGGGTGTGGATGGCCGTTTGTTTGGCTCTGTGACCAACTATGACATCGCTGACGCGTTGACAAAAGAAGGTTTCGCAGTGGCTAAAGCCCAAATCCGCATGCCCAATGGCCCGATTAAGGTTGTGAGCGACAGCACCGTGGGTGTGGCTTTGCACACCGACGTGATCGTTGAGATCACTGTCTCTGTGTACGGCGAAGCTGCTTAAGCTTTTACGCATCACATAGAGCCGCTCTTCGGAGCGGCTTTTTTATTTGTTCTTTGCTTTTCCCCAGCTAAACCACTTCTTATCCACAGAGTTATCCCAGGCGTTGAGCGCCTATGGGCTTAGGATGTGTGTTTTACAGGATCACCATGTCAGCCGCTTCCAACAGCTTTGATGAGAGCTTCTCTCACGACCAGCAAATCGCCCAACTTCGCATTCCTCCGCACTCCATCGAGGCCGAGTCCAGTGTGCTGGGAGGCTTGTTGTTAGACAACAGCGCTTGGGACCGTGTGGGTGATTTGTTGAACGAGGGCGACTTTTACCGCTACGAACACAAGCAGGTGTACAGCGCTATCTTGACGCTGGTGAACGCCAGCCGACCCGCTGATGTGATCACGGTCTACGAGCACTTGCAAACCTTGGGTAAGGCTGAGGAAATCGGCGGCTTGGGCTATCTCAATGCCTTGGCGCAGTACGTACCTAGCGCAAGCAACATCCGCCGCTATGCCGAGATCGTGCGAGAGCGCGCGATTCTGCGCAAGTTGGTGACGGCCAGCGACGAAATTGCTACCAATGCCTTCAACACTCAGGGCAGGGCGGTAGCCCAAATCTTGGATGAAGCTGAGCAAAAGATCTTCAACATTGGTGAAGAGGGCTCGCGCATGAAGCAAGGTTTTCAAGCCATGCCGCAGCTGGTGGTGGACTTGCTAGACCGTGTGCAAGAGATGGCGGACAACCAAAATGACATCACGGGCGTGCCGACAGGCTTCGTCGACTTTGACCGCATGACATCTGGTTTGCAGCCGGGCGATTTGGTGGTGTTGGCAGCGCGTCCTTCCATGGGAAAGACGGCGTTGGCCATCAATATCGCGGAGCATGTGGCCCTGAATGAAGGCTTGCCCGTGGCCGTTTTTTCCATGGAGATGGGCGCCTCGCAATTGGCGGTGCGTATCGTGGGTTCGATTGGTCGTGTGGACCAAGGCCATTTGCGTACGGGCAAGTTGAGTGATGACGAATGGCCAAGGTTGACCGAGGCCATTGAGAAGCTGCGCAACGTGTCGCTGCACATTGACGAAACGCCTGGCCTCACCCCCAGCGAGCTGCGTGCCAACGCACGTCGTTTGTCGCGTCAATGCGGCAAGCTCGGCTTGATCGTGGTTGACTATTTGCAGCTCATGAGTGGCTCTAACAGCGGCAGCGGTGACAACCGTGCCACGGAGATTGGTGAAATTTCGCGAGGCTTGAAAATGCTGGCCAAGGAGTTGCAATGCCCTGTGATTGCTTTGTCTCAGCTCAACCGAAGCGTGGAGCAGCGCACCGACAAGCGCCCCATGATGAGCGACTTGCGCGAGTCTGGCGCCATCGAGCAGGATGCGGACGTGATCATGTTCATTTACCGCGACGACTATTACAACAAAGAGTCGAAAGAGCCAGGCGTAGCCGAGATCATCATTGGCAAGCAACGTAACGGCCCAACGGGCACTATCAAGCTGGCCTTCTTGAAGCCACTCACCAAGTTTGAGAGCTTGGCCAGTGGCTACAGCAGTGGTGGTGACTACTAAGGCTGGCTAAACCTTAAAGCACTTCGCTGGCAAAGTCCGCCAGTCGTGAGCGCTCGCCACGTGCCAAGGTGATGTGGCCGCCATGTGGCCAGCCCTTGAAACGGTCCACTGCATACGTCAAGCCCGAAGAGCCTTCGGTGAGGTAGGGCGTGTCGATTTGGGCCAAGTTACCCATGCAAATGATCTTGGTGCCTGGGCCCGCGCGTGTGATGAGTGTTTTCATTTGCTTAGGCGTCAAGTTCTGGGCTTCATCGATGATGAGGTACTTGTTCAAGAACGTGCGTCCGCGCATGAAGTTCAAACTCTTGATTTTGATGCGGCTGCGAATCAGATCATTGGTGGCCGCACGGCCCCAGTCGCCAGAACTGGTTTCGGTTTTGGCCAGCACTTCGAGGTTGTCGTCCAAGGCGCCCATCCAAGGCCCCATTTTTTCTTCTTCAGTGCCTGGCAAAAAGCCAATGTCTTCGCCCACGCTCACGGTCGCTCGGGTCATGATGATTTCGGTGTACCGGCGGTCATCCAGCACTTGCGTGAGGCCTGCAGCCAAAGCCATGAGGGTTTTGCCCGTGCCGGCTGTACCGGTGAGGGTGACAAAGTCAATTTCAGGGTCTGTGAGCAAATTCATCGCAAAGTTTTGCTCGCGGTTGCGCGTGGTCACGCCCCACACCGCATTTTTGAGGTGAGTGAAGTCTTTGAGCGTTTTCAGCACCACGGTGTTGCCGCGAATTTCAGTCACACGGGCATACAGGCTGGGCTCGCCAGGGGCTTCGTAATACACAAACTGGTTGATGTGAAGGTCAGGCACCAAGGGACCGCTCAAACGGTAAAAGGTGTGGCTGCCGCTTTGCCAGCTTTCCACCTCTTTGGCGTGTTTGAGCCAAAAGTCTTCGGGCAAAGCCAAGGCGCCTGAATACAGCAGGTCGCCGTCTTCGAGGGTCTTATCGTTTTGGTAGTCTTCTGCCGCCAAGCCGAGCGCGCGGGCTTTGACACGCATGTTGATGTCTTTGGAAACCAACACCACTTCACGCTGCGCGTGCTTGATGCGCAGAGCTTCTACCACTCCCAAAATTTGGTTGTCGGCTTTGCCTTGTGGCAGGCTTGCAGGCAGGGTGAAGTCAAGCGGCTCGGTTTGGAAGAACAGGCGTCCGCCTACTTCAATGTGGCCTGTGCCATCAAGTTTGATGCCGGTGATGATGTCCGAGTTGTGAGATGCTACCAGGGCGTCCAGCGAACGGCTGGTTTGGCGAGCGTTGCGCGCTACTTCTGTCATGCCTTTTTTATGACCGTCTAGCTCCTCGAGCACGATCATGGGCAAGAACACATCATGTTCCTCGAAGCGATACAAGCACATCGGGTCGTGCATCAGCACATTGGTGTCGAGCACGAACAGCTTGGCAGGGCCAGTGTGTTTTTTCTTAGGTGTAGCTGCGCGAACGGGGGCTGCTTTGCGCTCCCCTTTGTAAGTAGGCATGGGTTCGGATTTAAGGGAAGCAGGTGCTGTCGTTGATCGACCCTTGGCAGCCACGGGTTCATCCACGGCGAGTGACGCATGGCGTGGTGTTGCTTTGCGTGTGCTGCGCGATTTGGCAGGTGCGGCAGCTAAGCCCTCGGTGTTCAAAAAGGCGGCACGTTTGGCGGGGGCAGGTGGCAGTGGCATAGATGAAACTTAAAGAGTTAAAACGCAAAGAAGAAACTGAAAATCGGGCTCAAAAAGCGAAAAAGCCGCCTGGAGGCCAGGGCGGCTTTTGGTTGGAAACGCGTTCGCTTCTGTCAAAATCATGAAATCACTATAACCGAGCTCTGTGACATGTTTGTAAGGTTTTAGGCGGTCGCTGCTGTGGCTTTCTTTAAGGCTTTGACCGCTTTGAGAACTTCGTCTACGTGGCCTGGAACCTTTAGGCCGCGCCATTCTTCTTTCAAAAGGCCGTCTGCGCCCACCAGAAAAGTGCTGCGCTCAATGCCTTTGACTTTCTTGCCATACATGATTTTATTTTTCACTACGCCAAACATATGACACATTTTTTCTTCAGTGTCAGCAATCAGCTCAAAGGGCAATTCGAGTTTGGTTTTGAACTCGTCGTGTGACTTCATGTTGTCACGTGACACGCCAAACACCATGGCGCCAGCTTTCACAAAGTCTTTGTACTTGTCACGAAACTGCATGGCCTCTGTGGTACAGCCTGGCGTGTTGTCCTTGGGGTAAAAGTACAAAACCATGACCTTGCCGTTGTGAGAGGTATTGCTAACCTTGATGCCACCTGTTGCGTTGGCTTCAAATTCGGGGAGGGGTTTGTTGACAACAATTGCCATAGCGCTCAATCAGGTGTGACAGTTCAAACGGCCGGATCAAGGAGGCGACTGTCGAGACAGCCTCCTTCCGGCAACCAGTTATTTTAACTTAGAAACCTTACCTTTAAGATCGGTTAGTGCATCAATCAAACGTAAAGGGAAGCGTGTGCTTATTTATTACTTGCAGAGGTTTCGATGAGAAGTGCAGCAGCCACCTTGCGCCCTTCGCCCGCCAAAATGTTGTAAGTTCGGCAGGCAGCTTGTGTGTCCATGGTTTCAAGGCCTATACGGCGTTTCATCAAGCCGGCTTGCCATTCAGGTTTTGGAAAACGGTGGCGTTCACCACTGCCAAAAATGACCAGTTCCACATCCAACTCAGCGAGCTGCGCGAAGTGTTCAGTTCCTAAATCATCAAAACTTTGACAATACCAATCGAGGCGCAGCCCGTCGGAGGTAATCAACACGCTGTGTGTGATTTTTTCGCCTTGTATAGCGATCCATCCAGAGCCATAGGCGGTGACGGACTGGGTCTCGATGCGATCGGGTTGTAATTTCATAAATGCCTTGAGATCTGTGGTCAAATTATAGGTTTCACCCCGTAAAAGAGCCCTCGGAGGGACTTTGAAGCAGATCCAAAAATCCAACAAGCTGTCCAACGTCTGTTATGACATTCGCGGTCCCATCATGGATCGAGCGCGTCAAATGGAGGAGGAGGGCCACAAGATCATCAAACTCAATATCGGCAACTTGGCCGTGTTTGGTTTTGATGCGCCTGAAGAAATTCAGCAAGACATGATCCGCAACTTGCCCACCTCGGCGGGCTACTCGGACAGCAAAGGCATTTTTGGCGCCCGCAAAGCGGTGATGCACGAGACGCAAAAGCAGGGCATCAAGGGCGTTACGCTGGATGACATTTACTTGGGTAACGGCGCAAGTGAACTCATCGTCATGGCCACCAATGGCTTGCTCAACAACGGCGACGAGTTGTTGTTGCCTGCGCCTGACTATCCGCTGTGGACCGCGGCAGTCAGCTTGTCTGGTGGCACGCCTGTGCACTATGTCTGTGATGAGTCGAATGGTTGGATGCCTGACATCGAAGACATTCGTGCCAAGATCACCAAGAACACCAAGGGCATTGTGGTCATCAACCCCAATAACCCCACCGGTGCTTTGTACTCAAACGAATTGCTATTGCAAATCGTTGAACTCGCTCGCAAGCATGGCTTGGTGATCTTCGCTGACGAGGTGTATGACAAGGTCTTGTACGACGGTGTCAAACACACACCCATGGCCAGCTTGAGTGACGATGTGTTGACGCTCACCTTCAACTCGTTGTCTAAAAGCTACCGTTCGTGCGGCTATCGCGCGGGTTGGTTGGTGGTGTCGGGCGACAAAAAACCTGCGGCTGACTACATCGAGGGCCTCAACATGCTCTCGAACATGCGTCTGTGCGCCAATGTACCGGGCCAGTGGGCGATTCAAACCGCTTTGGGCGGCTACCAAAGCATCAACGATTTGGTAGGCGAGGGCGGTCGTTTGCGCAAGCAACGCGACTTGGCCTATGAACTGATCACCGCCATTCCCGGTGTGACGTGTGTGAAGCCGCAAGCCGCGCTTTACATGTTCCCGCGCTTGGACCCCAAGGTGTACCTCATCCAAGACGACCAACAGTTTTTCCTGGAGTTGCTCCAAGAAACCAAGGTGATGTTGGTGCAAGGCACAGGCTTTAACTGGAAGAGCACAGACCATTTCCGCATCGTGTTCTTGCCTCACGAAGATGATTTACGTGAAGCCATCTCGCGCATCGAAAAATTCTTAGAAAACTATCGAAATAGAAAAGTATGAAACCGATTCAAGTAGGACTGTTAGGCATTGGCACTGTGGGCAGTGGCACTTTCGAAGTGCTTAAACGTAACCAAGAAGAAATCCAACGTCGCGCGGGTCGTGGCATTCAAGTCACTATGGTGGCGGACCTCGATGTGGCGCGTGCCAAAAGCATCGTGGGCGCGAATGTGCAAGTGGTGGACGATGCGCGCAAAATCATTGCCAACCCCGACATTGACATCGTGGTCGAGCTGATTGGCGGTTACGGCATTGCCAAACAATTGGTGCTCGAAGCCATAGAAGCAGGCAAGCACGTGGTTACGGCCAACAAAGCGTTGCTCGCTGTGCACGGAACAGAAATTTTTGCAGCGGCCCACAAAAAAGGCGTGATGGTCGCGTTTGAGGCTGCGGTTGCTGGCGGAATCCCAATCATCAAAGCTTTACGTGAAGGTCTGACGGCCAACCGCATTCAGTGGCTGGCTGGCATCATCAATGGCACCACCAACTTCATCTTGTCTGAGATGCGCGACAAAGGTTTGACTTTTGGCGACGTGCTCAAACAAGCGCAAGCTTTAGGCTACGCCGAAGCAGACCCTACTTTCGACATCGAAGGGGTGGATGCCGCACACAAAGTCACCCTCATGTCGGCCATTGCGTTTGGCGTGCCGGTGCAGTTTGACAAGGCCTATGTGGAAGGCATTACCAAGCTCGAAGCGCAAGACATTAAATACGCCGAACAACTCGGCTATCGCATCAAGCTCTTGGGTATTTCCAAGCGCACGCCAACCGGCATTGAATTGCGTGTGCATCCCTGCTTGGTGCCAGCCAAGCGCTTGATCGCCAACGTGGAAGGCGCGATGAACGCCGTGATGGTGAACGCTGATGCCGTGGGTACTACGCTGTATTACGGGAAAGGTGCGGGCAGCGAGCCCACAGCCAGCGCTGTGATTGCCGACTTGGTCGACATCACACGTTTGCACACCGCAGATCCATTGAACCGCGTGCCGCATTTGGCGTTCCAGCCGGATGCGATGAGCAGCTTGCCGATTCTGCCCATGGTCCAAGTGGTCACCAGCTACTACCTGCGTTTGCGTGTGGCCGATCAAGCGGGCGTGCTCGCCAAAGTCACCGGCATTTTGGCCAACGCTGACATCAGCATTGATGCTGTGTTGCAGCGCGAAGCCGGTGAGGGCGAGAGCCACACCGACCTCATCATCTTGACCCACGATTGTGTGGAATCCAAGATGAACGAAGCCATCGCAGAGATGCAACAACTCAGCACCGTTTTGGCCCCGATCACCCGCATCCGCAAAGAAGAGTTGAACTGATGCTGTATTTGTCTACGCGCGGCCACGCCGAGCGCAAGCGTTTTTGTGAAATCCTCCTCGAGGGCTTGGCCCCCGATGGTGGTTTGTATTTGCCTGAGCATTACCCGCAGGTGGACGATGCAGCGCTCACGCATTTGCGCAACACACTTAACACACAAGGCTATGCAGCCTTGGCGTTTGAAGTGCTGTCGCTCTACATCGACGACATTCCTGCGGCTGACTTGAAAGTCTTGTGCGCCAAGACCTACACCCAAGAGGTCTACGGCACTGAGGCCATCGTGCCTGTGCGTAAGTTGGAAGACGGCTTGTGGGTCGAGGCTTTGTCCAATGGCCCCACGCTCGCGTTCAAAGACATGGCCATGCAACTGCTGGGCAACTTGTTTGAATACGAGTTGGCGCGCCGTGGCGAAGAGCTGAATATTTTTGGTGCGACCAGTGGCGACACGGGCAGCGCGGCCGAATACGCCATGCGTGGCAAAAAAGGTGTGCGCGTGTTCATGACCAGCCCACACGGCCGCATGAGCCCCTTTCAGCAAGCGCAAATGTTCAGCTTGATGGATGAAAACATCCACAACATTGCCATCGAAGGCGTGTTCGACGATTGCCAAGATTTGGTCAAAGCGGTGTCCAACGATTTGGACTTCAAAACTAAATACAAAATTGGCACGGTCAACTCCATCAACTGGGCGCGTTTGTTGGCCCAAGTGGTGTACTACTTCGCAGGCTATTTCCAAGCGACCACAGCCAACAGCCAAAAGGTGAGCTTCACCGTGCCTAGCGGCAACTTTGGCAATGTGTGTGCAGGGCATGTGGCCCGCATGATGGGCTTGCCGGTGGACACCTTGGTGGTTGCCACCAACGAAAATGATGTGTTGGACGAGTTTTTCCGCACCGGCGTGTATCGCGTGCGCGGCAGCGCTGACACACACGAAACATCGAGCCCGTCAATGGACATTTCAAAGGCCAGCAACTTCGAGCGCTTTGTGTTTGATTTGTTGGGTCGCGATGCAGCGTTGACCAAAGACTTGTTTGGCGCGCAAATTTCTAAGAATGGCAAGTTCGACTTGAGCGGCAATTCACACTTTGCAGATGCCGCAACACGTTATGGTTTTGCCAGCGGCAAAAGCACACACACGAATCGCTTGTCCACCATCCAAGACGTTTACAAACGCTTCGGTGAAATGATCGACACCCACACCGCAGACGGTGTAAAAGTAGCGCGTGAGCATGTCAAACCGGATGTGCCCATGATCGTTTTGGAAACGGCATTGCCCATCAAATTTGCGGCCACCATCGTGGAGGCCTTGGGCCAACAGCCACATTGCCCAGCGAAGTTTGAAGGCATCGAGACGCTTCCTAAGCGCGTGCATGTCATGAAGGCGGACGTGGCGCAAATCAAAGCCTACATCACCCAATATTGCGACCTCGCATGAGGGTCGTTGCCTTTGCGGGCTACTCTGGCTCGGGAAAAACTACGTTGGTGGAGCAATTGATTGGTTGCTTGCGCATGAAAGGTTTGCGTGTGTCGGTGGTGAAACACGCGCATCACAACTTTGACGTTGACAAGCCTGGCAAAGACAGCTGGCGTCACCGTGAAGCGGGCGCGTTTGAGGTGCTGGTGGCGTCTAACCAACGCTTGGTCTTGCAGCGTCAGTTTGAGCAGCCCGCTCAGTTGTCCGTGCACCACCTGTTGGCTGAGGTGTACGGCGGTGTGGATTGGGTCTTGGTTGAAGGCTTTAAAAAAAGCGATTTGCTCAAGGTTGAAGTCTGGCGCAAAGCGTCTGAGCAACCCGTGCGATACCCCGAGGATGACTTTGTTGTGGCCATCGCCACCGATTCGCCGCAAGACATGCCAGAGGCCACGCAGCGCCCAGTGCTCGACCTCAACGACCCCTATGCCATCACCGAATGGCTGGTGGCCAACGAAGACCGTTTTGAATACAACTCACCTTTGCTATGACCCGTCCTCCTTTGCTCTCACT
>CAJBHE010000030.1 GCA_903952885.1 uncultured Burkholderiales bacterium | reverse complement strand
GTAATTTTGCCTGAGCGTGCCATCAAAACCACCCTGCAATCTCGAAATGTTATGGCAAAACGTTTTAAAAGGTATTGGACTCAAACCTCTCACTGTCCTAATCTCCCACTACAACAACACCAGTAGGAGACATCAAATGAAATTTAAAAAGCAATTGGATCGCAGGGCATTCGTGCTTGGGATGGGCGCTGGAGCGACAGGCTTGATGGGCGCACCCAATGTGTTCGCGGCAGATCCTTATCCGAACAAGGCTATAAGAGTGGTGGTTCCATTTCCACCAGGCGCCAACGTCGACGTAGTAGCTCGCATCTTCACTGACAAGCTCACCAAAGAGATGGGTCATCCGTTTGTGGTGGAAAACAAGCCTGGCGCTGGTGGCGCTCTTGGTTGGGATACCGTGATGCAGCGTCCTGCGGACGGTTATAGCCTTTTTTATTCAGTGCGCTCCATCATGGGAATCACGCCTCACGTGTATCCCAAAAGCAAGTTAGACCCAGTCAAAGATTTCACGGCCATCTCGCAAATTTGTACGTTGCCTCACGTTTTGATTGCCACTCCAAAAGCGCCCTTCTCAAACATGAAAGAACTGGTTGAGTACGCGCGAGCAAACCCTGGCAAGCTTGACTACGCTTCACTGGGTGTTGGCTCTCATCCCCATTTGGCGGTTGAGTATTGGGCTCAACAGTTGGGCATCAAAATCAATCACATTCCCTACACGGGAAATCCCGCCATCGACGTGATGTCAGGCACTGTGAGCATCTTCCTTGAAGGGTCTGGCACGGCCGTGCCACGCGTGCAATCGGGGGGTGTCAAGGCGCTAGCAATCACGGGTGGAAGCCGAATTGACGCATTGCCAAATGTTGGCACTGTCAACGAATACAAAGCGGGGCTTGACGAGGACGGCATCATTGGCAGCACCTGGCATGGCTTTTTTGCTCGCAGGGGAACACCTGACAGCTTCGTTGCAGAACTCAACAAGCAGATGACCAAGGTGGCTCAGGACCGAGATACCGTTAAACGCCTCACGGAGTTTGCTGCGGTCGGTACAGGTACCTCAGCTGAGTCGCTAAATGCCGTGATCGCCAAGGACTATGAGTTCTTTGGCAATATCGTGCGAAATCTAAAGATTGCTACTTGAGTACGTCATCTATTGACGTTTTGAAAGCACCAGTGCATGAGCGCAAACACTAGCTTGCGCATCATGCACAGCGCTTGGAGGTTACAGAACTTCGAAAATACCTGCTGCGCCCATGCCACCGCCAATGCACATGGTCACGCACACGCGTTTTGCACCGCGGCGCTTGCCTTCAATCAAGGCGTGGCCTGTTAAGCGTTGACCGCTTACACCGTAAGGGTGGCCCAAGGCAATCGCGCCGCCGTTGACGTTGAGGCGGTCATCTGGAATACCCAGTTTGTCTCGGCAATACAGCACTTGCACAGCGAAGGCTTCGTTGAGTTCCCAGAGGTCAATGTCACCCACACTCAAGCCCAAACGCTTGAGCACTTTGGGGATGGCGTACACGGGGCCAATACCCATTTCGTCAGGCTCGCAGCCTGCTACGGCAAAGCCTAGGAAGCGGCCTAAGGGCTTCAAGCCGCGTTTGCTGGCGAGCTCTTCGCTCATCACCACGCAAGCGCCTGCGCCGTCTGAAAACTGGCTGGCATTACCGGCAGAAATCAAACCACCGGGCATGGCGGACTTGAGGTTGGCCAAAGCTTCGACGGTCGAGCCTTCGCGAATGCCCTCGTCCTTGCTGACCGTGACTTGCTTGGTCATCAAGCCCATCACTTTGTCGGCAATGCCGGCTTTGACGGTGATGGCGGCGATCTCAGCATCAAACAAACCAGCCGATTGCGCGGCAAATGCGCGTTGTTGGCTGCGTG
>CAJBHE010000029.1 GCA_903952885.1 uncultured Burkholderiales bacterium | reverse complement strand
CTTCATCTTGGTGTTGGCGTCGATGCGTTGGAAGTTGATGTGCAAAACAAGTTGTTTGAAGGGGTGGTATTGAACGTCGCGCAACAACACTTCGGAGGTTGTGCCGTTGTATTCCATCTGCAAGACGGAAGCGTGGAACGCTTCTTTCTTCAAGGCATGCCACAACGCGTTGTGATCGAGTTCGATCAAGATGGGCTCAGCCGTGCCACCATAGACGATGCCAGGTGTGCGACCCGTGATACGCAGACGGCGGCTCGCACCCGTTCCCTGCTTAGCGCGCTCAAAAGCGACAAATTTCATAATTAACTCCAGTGAGAACCCACCGCGACCAGTGTGGCTCCAGTTTCAAAAATAGACTGCACAACTCAAAGAAGGCAGCCCGGGGCAATGTTCGACGACTTTCGTCAGCTGCTTAAAACAGCTGGTCTTGGTCGGAGAACAAACTCATGACCGACTCACCTTTGGCAATGCGTTGGATCGTCTCGGCGATCAACGGAGCCACCGTGAGTTGGCGGATTTTTTTACAGGCGCGACCGGCTTCGCTCAATGGAATGGTGTTGGTCACCACCACTTCGTCGAGCGCATCTCCCTTGGCAATGCGCTCAATCGCTGGGCCAGAGAAAATGGGGTGTGTGCAGTAGGCATACACCTTTTTGGCGCCACGTGTTTTCAACACCTCAGCGGCTTTGACCAAGGTGCCTGCGGTGTCGATCATGTCGTCCATGACCACGCAATTGCGGCCTTCAATGTCACCAATGACGTTCATCACTTCAGACACGTTGGCCTTGGGGCGACGCTTGTCGATGATGGCCAAATCACAGCCGAGTTGTTTGGCCAAAGCGCGGGCACGCACCACACCACCCACATCTGGTGAAACAACGATCAGGTCTTCGTAGTTCTTGGTGCGCAAGTCGCCCAAGAGCACAGGCGAAGCGTAAATATTGTCAACAGGAATGTCGAAGAAACCTTGGATTTGGTCTGCATGCAAGTCCATCGTCAACACGCGAGCCACGCCAGCAGTTTGTAGCAAATCTGCCACCAACTTGGCGGAGATGGGGACACGGCTTGAACGCGGGCGACGGTCTTGACGGGCATAGCCGAAGTAGGGAATGACGGCGCTGATGCGCTCTGCTGATGCGCGCTTCAAAGCGTCAACCATGATCAGCAACTCCATCAAGCTTTCGTTCGTAGGTGCACAAGTGCTTTGCACCACGAAAACATCGCGTGCACGCACGTTTTGGTTGATCTCGACCGTAACTTCGCCGTCAGAAAAGCGACCGACATTGGCAGCACCGACTTCAATGCCGAGATGCGTTGCAATTTCGGCAGCCAAAGTTGGGTTGGCATTGCCTGTAAAGACCATGAAGTCGGGAATGTGGGTCGACATGATGACGTATGACTTTCGCTACAAGACCAATGACGCAGTAAGTCGTCACTTGCAAACCAAGCACAGATGTGCTTTTAAAAAAATTTGGCAGGGGATCGAGGACTCGAACCTCGGAATGCTGGAATCAAAATCCAGTGCCTTAACCAACTTGGCGAATCCCCTACACAGGTCAGGCGCTTTGCAACGCTCAACCATTAACTTTTCTAGCTGCCCACCCCGCTTGAGGATGGACTGCCAAATTGCTGCATATCCGAATTTGCCAGTCGTTTGGGGCTGAGTCAATCAACACACCATTTGGTAACTTGGCAAACACTGCGCTGCCAGAACCGGTCATACGTGGGCTTAATCCAAAAGAACTCAGCCACTGAAGGGCTTCGGTAATTTCTGGGCACAACGCCTGAGCGACTGGCTGCAAATCATTACGACCAAAACCGTATGGATTAGCAGCGAAGACCGGCATTGTAGCAGTTTCTGTTGCCCGTTCCAGTTCTGTCGCGCGAAAAATTCTGGCGGTCTCTAAGCCTGCATTGGGTTTGACCACAGCAAAGCGTGCAGCTGGGATGTCTATGGGTGTGATTTGCTCGCCAATGCCCTCCACCCAAGCGTTGTGGCCACCTAGAAAAAAAGGGACATCTGCGCCCAAAGTCAATCCCAAAGACATGAGCTTGGAGAGCGGCCAATTCAAGCCCCATAAACGGTTAAGGGCCAGCAAGGTCGTGGCTGCATCCGACGAACCACCGCCCATGCCGGCTTGCGCAGGAATGTGTTTTTCAATGGCGATGTGCGCACCCAAAGACGTGTTGCTTGCACGTTGCAATGATCGCGCGGCTCGCATGACCAAGTCATCTGCAGGCAAGGTGATGGTGAGGTCTTCGCGTTCGATGGTTCCGTCATCTCGCGCGTCAAAGTGCAGAATGTCGCACCAGTCGATCAGCATGAATACCGATTGCAACAAGTGGTATCCGTCATCGCGCCTGCCTGTGATGTGCAAAAACAAGTTGAGCTTGGCAGGGGCTAAGACGTGGTGCAGCGAACGCATGACTTACTGGTCGAGTTTGATGCGCAGCATCACTTCAGGTAAGGGGCTGATGCGGCGAGCATTGATTGAGCCTTGTGATGCAAAAGATAAATCGACTTGCCAGCCTGCGGCTTGCGCATTGCGACCTTGAAGCCATCCAAAAATAGCGTCAATTGGCAGTTCTGCACCTGTGGTTTTTTCGGTCAATTCGGACAAAGAATTGAAGAATTGTTGCTTGCCACCCTCGCTGAATTGCACCAGCTGCGGTGTCCATTGCAAAGCGCCCAGAGTGGTACCTAGCGGTGAATATAAATCTAGTTCACCGTTTTTGGCATCACCGTGTAACGAGAAGCTAGCGCTCATGGACGATGGGTTGTCGCCATGTACTTGCACGCTGATGCGCCCTTGCCATACGGGCGTGTTGGCTTGGCCAAAGCCCAAGGATTTGGCTGTAGGGCTAGGCGTTGCACAGCCAGCCAGCATGGCACCCATCAGGAGTGCAAGCCACCAAACGCGCATGGGTTAAAGCGGGGGTTTGAGACGTTGCAAAGTTTCTTGCAAGGTCTCGTTGTTGGGGGCAGTGTTCAGACCTTCGCGCCAGACTTTGAGGGCTTCGTCTTGGCGCTTCATACTCCAGAGCACTTCGCCCAAATGGGCTGCAATCTCAGCATCAGCACGTTCTTTGTAGGCTTTTTGTAAATAGCTCAGCGCTGCAACGAGATGACCCATGCGGAACTCCACCCAGCCCAAGCTGTCTGTGATGAAGGGGTCGTTCGGCGCAAACGTGAGGGCTTTGACGATGAGTTGTTTGGCCTCGGGCAAGCGCATGTTGCGATCTGCCAACGAAAAGCCCAAGGCGTTGTAAGCGTTGTAATAGCTTGGGTTTTGAGTGATGACTTGGCGCAATAGCTTTTCCATCTCATCGAGTTGGTGGAGCTTTTCAGCCAGCATGGCTTGCTCGTAAACCAAGTCAAGGTCATCACCGCTGTTGGCTGCCAGCAAATCAAAAGCGGCTTGCCATTGGCGGTGTTCGCGCAACAGTTGCACCTCGGCCATTACACGGCTGCGTTGCTCGTCGGCATTACTTACGGGAATTTGGTGAATCAGTTCCCGCGCTTGACCCATCTTGCCCTGACGGGCAAGCAGAGCTGCGCGGCGCGTTTGCGCTTGGTTCAAGCCGCGTGTGCTGGAGTCGTTAGGTGTTTGGGTGGCTAGGCTGACGTAGCGAGCCAGCGAGGTCTCAGCTTCTTTGTCTTGGCCTTGTTCAAATTGCAAGGAGCCCAACACCAGCCATGCATCAGCCAGTTTCGGGTCTTTGCGTGTGATGGTTTGCAGTTGTTCTGCGGCCTCTTTGTAGCGCTCCAACTCAATCAGCACGCGCACGTAACTCATGGCCATTTCTGTGCCATCTTGTTTTCGCAAACCTTGTTGCACCAGTGGCTCAGCTTCTGGCATCTTTTTTCCCATCAGCTCCATGGCCAGTAACACAGGGCCTTGCGATTTGTTGTCAGCAACCTGACCTTTTATGGCGGCTTCAAGTGCGCCCGCTAAGTCATCACTGGCCAAACGCATGCGGCCCAAGCTGGTCCAGGCGATAGCGCTTGTGGCGTTATTTCTGTTCAGATACGGCTCAAGCGCTTGCTGCACCACGACGGTGGCGCGCTTTTTGTCGCTCACGCGAGCGTAGTGGCGAGGAATCAGATTGATGGCTGTGTCGCGTTCAGCTTCGGACGCGAAAGCCAGCTCTTTTTTGAGCGGCTCTAAGCTTTCTGTCACGTGGTTCAGTGCTAGCAAAATTTGCAGCACTTGGTGATTGGCTTTGCGGTCTTGGGGCCAGGCTTGTGACCAAGCACGTGCTGCCATGAGCGCGCCATCGCCTGATCTGGCCTGTAGCGCAATTTCGACTGCGCGGTCATACAGGGCCACATTGTTTGATTTTTTGGCAGCGTCTAACAGCAGCGAAAAACCTGCAGCGGGCTCGCCTTGGCGCAGGTTCATCTCGCCGAGCAGGATTTCATAAAGCAACTCGCCGCTCATGGCAGAGTTTTCAGTCTTGTCGGCATCGCTGGCTTGCGTATGGCCGATGACAGGAGCAGCACAAGAAGCCGCGGTGACCAGTGTGACACGCAGAGCCCAAAGACGGGCGGCAGACAAGGGGAATTTCATGACCGCATCATAATCGCTGACTCATTTTCCTTGCTGCTTATGCCTGAATTACCCGAAGTTGAAGTCACACGTTTGAGCTTTGCCGCTCGCATTGCAGGTGCGCGCGTGACGGGTGTTCGATTGGGTAAGCCGCTGCGTTGGCCATTGGGCTGCGAGACAGAGTCCTTAGTGGGGCGACAGGTGTTGGGCGTGCGTCGTCGTGGCAAGTATTTGTTGGTCGATTTGGATCAGGGCTTGCTCCTGTGGCACTTGGGCATGTCAGGCAGTTTGTTGTTCGGCAGTGATCGCAGCGCGCCTCAAGTCCATGACCATTTCGATTTAGACACCACGCACGGCCTTTTGCGTTTGAACGACCCACGCCGCTTTGGAGCGGTGGTGTTTGCACCCAGTGAGCAAAGCGCTGAAGCCCTGAAGCTGCTGGGCCACTTGGGCGTGGAGCCCTTGAACGGCGGGTTTGAGTTGGAAGTTTTTCACCAAGGCTTGCGCAAACGTAAAACTGCCATCAAACAAGTGCTCCTGGGCGGCGAGCTGGTGGTGGGTGTGGGCAATATTTATGCTTCTGAGGCATTGTTCTTGGCGGGCATTCGCCCCACCACACGTGCCGAGCGCATCAGCCGTCCACGCGCTGAAAAGCTGCGCTTGGCGGTGATGGATGTGTTGGCGCGTGCTGTTAAAAAAGGCGGCAGCACCTTGCGCGACTTCTCTGCCGCCGACGGCAAGAATGGCTACTTTCTGCTCGAAGCCCATGTGTATGACCGCGCAGGCGAGCCTTGCCGCGTGTGCGGCACGACCATTCGACGTATCCAACAAGGCCAGCGTTCCACCTACTTCTGCCCTATGTGCCAAAAACCATGACCACCACAAAGAGCTTTGGCGACACCGTGGTGGACTGGCAAAAAAAACATGGCCGCCATGACCTACCGTGGCAAAACACGCAAGATCCCTATGCCGTGTGGTTATCGGAAATCATGTTGCAGCAAACGCAAGTGGTCACAGTGCGAGATTACTTTGGGCGCTTCATAACGCGATTCCCCACTGTGGCTGATTTGGCTGCCGCGCATCAAGACGAAGTGCTTGGCTTGTGGAGTGGCTTGGGCTACTACAGCCGGGCTCGCAACATGCATCGTGCGGCGCAAGATGTGGCGGCTTTGCACGGCGGTGTGTTTCCACGCGATTCTGAAACTTTGCAAACTCTGCCTGGCATTGGTCGATCCACCGCCGCAGCGGTGGCCTCGATGTGCTTTGGCGAGCCCATTGCGATTTTGGATGGCAATGTCAAACGCGTGCTCACACGTTATTTGGGCTTCAAACAAGACTTGGCTTCATCAAAGATGGAGAAAAAGTTGTGGGCCATCGCTCAAACCATGCTGCCTCAGCGTGATGTGGCAAACGCTATGCCGCGCTACACCCAAGGTGTGATGGATTTGGGCGCTACGGTGTGCACGCCCAAAAAACCCCAATGCGTGCAATGCCCTGTGGCTGGCGCGTGTGTGGCCAAGGCTGAGGGGCAGCCCGAAGCCTACCCCGTCAAAACACGCAAACTCAAACGCACTTCAGAGCAGTTGTGGTTGCTTCATGCTGTCACGCACCAAGGCGATGTTTGGCTTATGCAGCGTCCACAAACTGGCGTGTGGGCGGGCTTGTACAGTTTGCCTGCGTTTGAAAGTTTTGATGCGTTGCTGGCGGCCTTGCCAGTCAAGTACCACGGGCAGTTGCAAGAGCGTGCTGTGTTCAAGCATGTGCTGACGCACAAAGATTTGCACTTGCATCCGGTTGAGCTGACGCTATCTAGCGCTTTGAAGCTGGGCGCAGCGATGGGCGAAGGGCAGTGGGTGGCAAAGGCTGATTGGCCATCATTGGGGCTGCCTGCGCCCATTCGTAAAATTTTGGCGCGTTAAGGCGCCACGTCCAGTTCGCGGTGACGCTTGAGCGTGACCCACTCTTTAGCGAATTGCTGCGAGAGCAGCTCCACCAAATACACCGAGCGGTGCTGACCGCCGGTGCAGCCGATGGCCACCGTCACATAGCTGCGATGGTCTTGATTGAGATCGGGCAACCAGGTGTTCATGAAGTCGGTGATTTGGCTGGCCATTTTTGCCACCGCACCGTGTTCGGCCAACCAGTCGGCTACGGGTGCATCGCGACCGGTCAGCGGACGCAAGGCTGGTTCGTAGTGCGGGTTGGGCAGCATGCGCACATCAAACACATAGTCTGCATGCACAGGAATGCCACGCTTGAAAGCAAAGGATTCAAACATGAGCGTCAGTTGCGTGGCAGGAGCCGAGATGAGCGACTTGATGTAGCCCTGCAACTTGCTGCTGCGCAACAAGCTGCTGTCGATGATGTGTGATTCTTCGCGTAGCTCAGACAACAGTTCCCGCTCATGCTCAATGGCTTCGACCAAATCACGTTGCTGGTCGCGAATCACCTCTTGGCCATCTTGGCGCGAGAGCGGATGGCGACGGCGGGTTTCTGAAAACCGGCGAACCAAAACATCGGTCGTGGCATCTAAGAAAAGCAAGCGCACATCCACATCCATGCTGCGCAAGTGCGCCAACTGGGCGGGGACCAGAGGCAGCGAGTTGGCGCTGCGCACATCCATGGCAATGGCCACTTTGCTGATGCTTTGTTGCTCTTCGAGCTGCACAAATGGCAGCAGCAATTCGGGTGGCAGGTTGTCCACGCAGTAGTAGCCCGCGTCTTCTAGCGCGTTCAGCGCCACAGACTTGCCCGAGCCCGACATGCCTGTGATGAGCACCAGTTCTTGTTTCATGATTTGCCAGTCTTCGCAGAAGTTTGAAGCATTTCGCGTGCATGGGCGAGGGTGGTGTCCGACACTTTTTCGCCACCCAGCATGCGTGCAATTTCATTCACCCGTGCATTGGCAGTGAGCGCGCTGACTTGACTTGATGTGCCTTGCGCGTCGCTGTGTTTAGACACCAGCAAGTGGTGGTCTGCGCAGGCGGCTACTTGCGGCAAGTGGGTCACGGCCAACACTTGGCGGTCAATGCCCAGTTGCTTCATCAAGCGGCCCACGGTTTCGGCCACCGCACCGCCCACGCCTGAATCCACCTCGTCAAAGATGAGGGTTTGCGCTGTACCCAGCTCGCTGGTGGTCACGGCAATGGCCAAGGCTATGCGCGACAGTTCGCCGCCCGATGCTACTTTGCCCACAGGACGCGGTGTGCTTCCGGGGTGGCCTGCCACCAAGAAGGTGATGCTCTCTAGGCCGCTGGCCGTGGGGTGATCGGTCTTGTCGAGTTGCACCTCAAAGCGTCCGCCTTGCATGCCCAAACCTTGCATGGCTTGGCTGATGGCGGTGGCCAGCTTGGGCGCAGCTTGTGTTCGGGCTTGCGAAATTTTGCGAGCTTCAGTTTGGTAGGCGGCTGCGGCTTTGGCTTCGGAGGCTTCGAGCGCTTCAAGGTCTGTGGCCGCATCAAGTTGCGTCAAACGGGTTTTCCACTCTAGGTAGAGCGCAGGCAGTTCTTGTGGTGTGCGTTTGAAGCGACGCGCCAAAGACATCCACAACGACATGCGGTCGTCTAGTGCTTGCAAGCGTGCGGGGTCAAGCTCGGTGCGGCCTAGGTAAGCGTTGAGCGAATGCGCCACATCGCCCGCTTGCGCGAGACTTGAGGCCAGCACATCCACCAGCGCGGTGAACTCGGGCTCGACATCTGTTTGGTCTTGCAGTGAGTCTTGTGCTTTGGCCAGTAGTCGTAATGCGCCACTGTCGTCGTCTTCTAGGGCTTGGATAGCAGCTTGCGCTGCATCCATCAAAGCTTGGGCGTTCGAGAGGCGCGTGTGTTGGCTGTTGAGCTCGTCCCATTCGTCCTCGGCGGGGGCAAGCTTGTCGACTTCGGCAATTTGCCATAGCAATCGCTCGCGCTCTTCTTGCAGCGTGGCTTGCGCGGTACGCGCTTCGTGCAGTGCTTGGATAGCTTGACGCCATCGCGTCCAGTTTTGGGTCAGGCCTTGCAGCGTCAAGCCTGCATAGGCGTCGAGCAAGCCACGCACAGCGTCAGGGCGGGTCAGGCTTTGCCAAGCGTGTTGGCCGTGAATATCCAAAACCATGTCACCTAAGGCGCGGAGCTGGGTGGCGGTGGCAGGGCTGCCGTTGACCCATGCGCGGCTTTTCCCTTGTGCGTCAATCGTGCGTTTGAGCAGCAGCTGATCATCGGTGGCGATGTCAGCAAAGCCCTCGTTATCCAGCCACTTCAATATTTCGGGTGTCGTGTCGAACTCAGCACAAATCTCCGCACGCGCTGCGCCTTCGCGAACCACGCTGCTGTCAGCACGGGCTCCCAGCACCAATTGCAGGGCATCTATCAAGATCGACTTGCCAGCACCAGTCTCGCCGGTAAGCGCAGAAAAGCCGCTTGACAAATCGAGATCCAGTTCGCGCACGATCACAAAATCGCGCAACACAATGTGTTGCAAGCTCATGCGCCGCCCTCGTTCCAGTGCAGTTTTTGACGCAGGGTGTCGTAATAGCTCCAGCCGCGTGGATGCAAGAAGATGGCGTGGTAGTTGGAGCGTTTGACTGTGATGCGGTCGCCAATGAGAAGAGACGCGAGCGATTGCATGTCGAAGTTGGCGCTGGCGTCGCGGCCCGCTACGAGGTCAATTGTGACCTCACCCGTGTCGGCCAGCACGATGGGGCGGTTCGACAAGGTGTGTGGCGCAATCGGTGTCATAACCCAAGCAGGCAGTGAAGGGTGCAACAAAGGCCCGCCCACGGACAGCGAATAAGCGGTGCAGCCCGTGGGTGTGGCGATGATCAAGCCGTCAGCCCGTTGGTTCGCCACAAATCGTCCGTCAATGGCCACGCGCACTTCCAGCATGCCGCTGGTCGCGCCGCGGTTGACCACCACATCGTTCATGGCCAAGG
>CAJBHE010000028.1 GCA_903952885.1 uncultured Burkholderiales bacterium | reverse complement strand
GGGCAGTACTTGGAGCCCATGGGCATTCAGCTCGCGTTCAACCCCAATGGTGTGGTGATTGCCCTGATCTTCATTGGTTTGCCCTTTGTGGTGCGCACAGTACAGCCGGTGTTGGAAGATGCAGAGAAAGAACTCGAAGAAGCAGCCACGTGTTTGGGTGCCACGCGTTGGCAAACCTTTAGCCGTGTGATTTTTCCCAGCATCGCGCCCGCGTTGCTTACTGGCTTTGCCATGGCCTTTGCGCGTGCGATTGGTGAATATGGCTCGGTCATTTTCATTGCGGGCAATATGCCCATGGTGTCTGAAATCACACCGCTCATCATCATTGGCAAGTTAGAGCAATACGACTACGCCGGAGCCACGGCCGTGGCGGTGGTGATGTTGGTCATCTCGTTCATTTTGTTGTTGGTCATCAATGCGCTGCAGGCTTGGCAACGTCGCCACACAGGAACTCCAGCATGAGTGCCGCCATCAACCCCTCTGTGCGCAACGCACGAGCTGGCACGACCGAGCCCGCGTGGGTGCGTTACAGCCTGATTGGTATCGCGCTCACGTTTATGTTTTTCTTCTTGGTCTTGCCATTGGCTGCGGTGTTCACCGAAGCCTTGCGCAAAGGCTGGGATGCCTATTGGGTGGCTTTGCAAGAGCCCGATGCCTGGTCTGCCATTTACTTGACCTTCATCACAGCACTCATTGCTGTGCCACTGAATTTGGTGTTTGGTGTGGCGGCTGCGTGGGCCATTGCCAAGTATGAATTCACAGGCAAAGCCTTTTTGACCACACTGGTGGACTTGCCGTTTTCGGTGTCGCCCGTGGTGGCTGGTTTGATTTATGTGTTGATGTTTGGTGCGCAGGGTTGGTTTGGCCCGTGGTTGCAAGCGCATGACATCAAAATCATTTTTGCGGTGCCCGGCATTGTTTTGGCCACGGTGTTTGTCACGTTCCCCTTCATCGCGCGTGAGTTGATTCCGCTCATGCAAGCGCAGGGTAATGACGAAGAGCAAGCGGCCATTGTGTTGGGTGCCACAGGCTGGCAAACTTTTTGGTATGTCACGCTGCCCAATATCAAGTGGGGTTTGATTTACGGCGTCATTTTGTGTAATGCCCGTGCCATGGGTGAGTTTGGTGCGGTGTCGGTGGTGTCGGGACACATTCGTGGGCAGACCAATACCATGCCTTTGCATGTGGAAATTTTGTACAACGAATACCAATCGGTGGCGGCGTTTGCCGTGGCCTCGCTCTTGGCTTTGTTGGCCTTGGTGACCTTGGCCATCAAGTCCACGGTGGAGTGGCGTCACGCGCGAGAGCTCAAAGCCACGGCTGACCTTCCCCCCGAGAACCCACACGCGTAAATACGAGTAAAAGAATCATGAGCATCGAAATCAGAAACATCCATAAACAGTTTGGTGACTTTCAAGCACTGGGCGATGTGAGCCTCGACATTCACTCTGGCGAGTTGATCGCTCTGTTGGGTCCATCGGGCTGCGGCAAAACCACTTTGTTGCGCATCATCGCGGGCTTAGAAACTGCGGACGCTGGTACGATTTTGTTCAGCGGTGAAGACACCACACACGTGCATGTGCGCGAGCGCCAAGTGGGTTTTGTGTTTCAGCACTACGCCTTGTTTCGCCACATGACTGTGTTTGAAAACGTGGCCTTTGGCTTGCGCGTGAAGCCACGCAACGAGCGCCCCAGCGAAGAACAAATCAAAAAGAAAGTGCACGACTTGTTGAGCTTGGTGCAGCTGGATTGGTTGGCCGATCGTTACCCCTCACAACTCTCAGGCGGTCAACGCCAGCGCATTGCCTTGGCTCGGGCCTTGGCGGTTGAGCCCAAAGTGTTGTTGTTGGACGAGCCGTTTGGTGCCTTGGACGCCAAGGTGCGCAAAGAGCTGCGCCGCTGGTTGCGTCGTTTGCACGACGATTTGAACGTGACCACCATCTTTGTGACCCACGACCAAGAAGAAGCCCTCGAAGTGGCTGATCGTGTGGTGGTGATGAACAAAGGCAATGTGGAACAAGTGGGCAGCCCACAAGAAGTGTGGGAACACCCAGCCAGCCCATTTGTGTATGGTTTCTTGGGCGACGTGAACTTGTTCCATGGTCGTGCCCACGAAGGTGAAATGCACATTGGTGTGGAAGATCAAACCGTGCGTGTAGCCAGCCCTGAACACCACGACACACAAGACGCCAAGGCCTTTGCCTATGTGCGCCCGCACGACCTCGATGTGCGCCGCTACACCTCAGGCAGAGACGACGAAGGCGGCATCGTGGCGCAACTGACTCGCGCCATTGTGGTGGGGCCGATTGCTCGCCTCGAGCTCGTGGCGGCTGAGGGCGATGGCCCGTCAGATCAACAGATCATTGAAGCGCAAATCCCTGCATCGCAGTTCTACGAGCAGGGATTTACAGAGGGTGAGACCTTGGTTCTCACACCGCGCAAAGCGCGGGTGTTTGTTGCCTAAAGGCTTACTCAGTTAGACGTATTGCTTGAGCCAAGCCACAGCGCGGCTCCAGCCATCAGCCGCGGGACCAGCACGGAAGCTGGCACGGTAGTCGGCATGAAACGCGTGTGGTGCGTCTGGGTACAACACAAACTCTGAAGCCTTAGCGGCTTTGTTACCCTTGGTGGCGGCCTGCGCCAAGGCTTCTTTCATGTTGTTCACAGATGTCACGGGAATGCCCGTGTCAGCACTGCCATACAAGCCCAACACCGGTGCTTTCAATGAAGCGGCCAACTCGATGGGGTGTTTGGGGTTGTTGGCATTGGTTTGGCCTTCCATGCGACCGTACCAAGCCACACCAGCTTTGACCTTTGGGTTGTGTTCGGCATACAGCCATGTGATGCGACCGCCCCAGCAAAAGCCGGTGATGGCCAGTTTGTTGGCGTTGCCGCCGTTTTGCGCAGCCCAATTCACCGTGGCATCCAGGTCGGCCATCACTTGTGCGTCTGGTACTTTGGCAATTAACTCACTCATGAGCTTGGCCATTTCGCTAAACGCTTTGGGGTCACCTTGACGCGCAAACAGTTCGGGCGCGATGGCTAAGTAGCCTTCTTTGGCAAGACGACGTGTCACGTCTGCGATGTATTCGTGCACGCCAAAAATTTCAGAGATCACAAGCACCACGGGCAAGTTGGTTTTGCCGGCAGGGGCAGAGCGGTAGGCCGGAACTTTGAAGCCGTTCACATCAATCTCGATCCGGCCTGTCGTTAAACCTTCAGCAGAAGTTTGAACGGCCGTTTGCGCCATCAGTGGCGTGGCGGCAGCGGCATAGCCAATGCCCAATGCAGTTTGCAATGCCAAGCGGCGTGTGGGCGTGAGCGAAGCCTCTGTGCTGTTAAGCAGGGCGTGTGTATCAGCGATGTGGTTAAGATTCATCTTATCTCTCAAGGTTGCTTGGGTGAGTGAACGAAGCGCTGTGCAACTTCATGGGCGATCATCCCAAAAATCATCGCCAATACAAACACAAGGGCTTTGTCTTGTCCCGCAGCCATGCTGACCAGCGCTGGCCCTGGACAAAAACCCGCTAAGCCCCAGCCTGCGCCAAACATCAAATTCCCCCAAATCAAGCGCTTGTCGATGTGGGTTGATTTAGGCAAGTGCAAAGCACCACCAAAAAAATTGGTGGTTCGTTTTTTAGCCAAGGCAAAAGCGAAAAAACCAACGGAAATTGCACCACCCATCACAAATGCCAAGGAGGGGTCCCACTCACCCAAGAGATCAAGAAACCCAAGCACCTTGCCTGGGTCGGTCATTCCAGAGATCATCAAGCCCAAACCAAACAACAAACCGACGACGAATTCACTGATGCGTTGCATGATGGCTCCTTAGAGAATGTGCTTGATCAAAAACACAGTGGCAAATCCCGCCGCCATGAACAAGCCTGTGGCTGCCATAGAGCGGGGGGAGAGGCGAGACAAACCACACACCCCGTGACCGCTGGTGCAGCCTGACCCATAACGTGTGCCTATGCCCACCAATAGCCCTGCGATGACAACCATTGCCATGGTGGCATCAATGCGCGGCGCATGTAGAAACTTGGCAGGAGCCAATGCTTTCATCACAAGGGGCGACACAAACAGACCCAACAAAAACGTGATGCGCCATGAAGCGTCTTTGGGCTTGGGTAGCAACAAACCACCCAAGATGCCGCTGATGCCTAAGATACGACCGTTTAACAAAACGAAAAGGGCGGATGCAACGCCAAGAAAAATGCCACCGCTGAGAGATGCCCAAGGTGTGAAATGTGTCCAATCAATGTTCATGTTTGTCTCCTTAACCCTTGCAATAGGTTTTGTATAAAACCTGCATCACAGCCAATGCTTCTGGGCTACTGATTTGGTAATAAATGTTTTTGCCTTCACGGCGGGTAGTCACCAGCTCTTCGTTGCGTAGGACAGTGAGCTGTTGAGACAGTGTGGGTTGTACGATGCCCAATAGCACTTCGAGTTCACTCACGCACTTCTCACCCTGAGCGAGTTCGCACAAGAGCATGAGGCGGTCAGAGTTAGCCAGCACCTTCATCAAGCGGCAGGCTTGATCGGCGGCTTTGTGCATGTCAACAAGGTCTATGTTTTTGGTTTTCATGGTTTTTTAGCATAGATACGATTTGTATAGTATATTAAAAAATATATTGTTATTTCATGGATTGAGAAAAATGACACAGACCACATTCAAACCCTTGGTGCATGGCATCTTTGATCCCGCCACGTGGACAGTGACGTATGTGGTGTACCAACGCGAGGGTGGAGCGTGTGCCATCATCGACTCAGTGCTGGACTACGACCCCAAGTCAGGCCGAACCAGCCATGACACAGCTGACAAAGTGATTCGTTTTGTGCACGACCACAACTTGCAAGTGAAATGGATTCTCGAAACCCATGCCCACGCAGACCACCTGACTGCTGCCCCTTACTTGAAACAAGTGTTAGGCGGTCAAATCGGCATTGGTGCAGGCATAGGCCATGTGCAGCAAGTGTTCAAGCAGGTGTTCAACCTAGAGCCTGAATTCAAAACCGATGGTTCGCAGTTTGATGTTTTGCTGGCTGTAGGGTATCCAATCGCTATGGACGATGCAGTAGGTGTAACCTTGGATGTACCGGGACACACACCTGCGTGCGTGGCTTACCAATTCGGCGATGCAGTATTTGTGGGGGACACCTTGTTCATGCCCGATGTAGGCACGGCGCGTTGTGATTTTCCTGGTGGCAGCGCCAAGAGCCTTTTTGCCTCCGTTCAAAAACTCTTGAGCTTGCCCGTTGACACGCGCTTGTTCATGTGTCATGACTATCCACCGAACGATCGGCCCGTGGCTTTTGAATCCACTGTCGCCGAGCAGCGCGCCAAGAACATTCATGTGCACGACGGTGTGACCGAAGCTGATTTTGTGGCCATGCGCAACCAACGCGATGCCACGCTAGAGATGCCTGTGTTGATTTTTCCTTCCGTGCAGGTAAACATCCGTGCAGGCGAGTTGCCGCCCGCCGAACCCAATTGCATCCGTTATTTAAAGATTCCTTTGAACACACTTTAATTTTTAAAAGCCTGACATGCGTTGTCAGAAACCATGAGAACATGTGTGAATGAATATTCAACTTGTTTTGCTGTCGATCGCGCAGGGCCTTTTCCTGACCAACAACGTCACCTTCATTGCCATCAATGGCTTGGTGGGTTTGAGTTTGGCACCTGTTGCATGGATGGCTACTTTGCCCGTCATGGGCTATGTGGTGGGTGGCGCACTTAGCACGGGTTTGGTGGCCAAGTCGCAGCAACGGTTTGGGCGCAAGGGCTCGTTTCAATTAGGGCTATTGGTAGCTTTGTTGTCCGCAGCCTTGGGCGCGTTTGCCGTGATGGCGCAATCGTTTTGGTTGTTGGTCACGGCTACGCTGGTGGCAGGCTATTACAGCGCCAATGGGCAGTTGTATCGCTTTGCAGCGGCTGAGCTGTGCAAGCCTGACTACCGCGAAAAGGCGGTGTCATTGGTAATGGCCGGCGGTTTGATTGGCGCGATCATTGGCCCCAACTTGGCGATTCAAACCAAGAGCTTGTTTGGCATTCCGTTTGCTGGCGCTTATGTGGCCTTGATGGGGGTGGCTGTGTTGTCGATGGTGGTGATGCGCAAGATTGAATTCCCACCCGCACCTATGGCCAAAGCCGATGATGCTGGCGGTCGTCCTTTGGGCGAAATCATGCGTCAGCCTGTGTTCTTCATCGCCGCCTTGGCTGCTGCCTTGGGCTATGGCGTGATGAACTTGTTGATGGCTGCCACACCCTTGGCCATGCAGGTGTGTGGGTTCCCCTTTGAAGACACGGCTTGGGTGTTGCAGTGGCACGTGATTGGCATGTTCGCACCTGGCTTTGTCACGGGCCATCTCATCAAACGTTTTGGTGTGTTGACCATCATGGGTGTGGGCGTGTTGCTCAACATCGGGTGTATTGCCGTGGCTTTGTCGGGTGTGGACTTGCATCAATTTTTGTTTGCGCTCTTCATGTTGGGTGTGGGCTGGAACTTCTTGTTCACAGGCAGCACCACGTTGTCGATGCAGGCTTACACACCGCAGGAGAAAAACCGCGCCCAAGCGGCCATTAACTTTTGCGTCTTTGGCACGATGGCTTTCACCTCATTTGCTTCGGGTGCGTTGGTGACCACGCAAGGATGGACTTGGCTCAACTGGGGCTCGTTGGTGCCCGTGCTCATTACTGGTGCAGGCTTGCTGTGGTTGGCGCGTAAAAAAACCTCAGCCGTTTGAACGCACTGAGGCTGGTATGAAGCGAGAGCCGTTTACTTGGCGGGCTCTTCTTCCACCGCTTTGAGTGGGCAGGTGTTCAAACCCAATAAGGTGTACGCACCGCAAAAGCGGAACACACCGGTCGCCAACACGATGCCACCCACGATGAAGCCCCATAGTCCCACCACATTTCCGACTGCCAATGCGATAAGTACCAAGCCTGCGACGATGCGCAGAACGCGGTCAATGCCGCCAACGTTTGATGTCATGTATTTCTCCTAAGTGAAGCTGCATTAGACACCCAAGGCGTGCCATGGTGTTTGCGTTAAATCAATGCTTCAGAATCGGTAGAGTTGGTTGGCGTTGTCAACCAACACTTGCTGCTGTACTTCTGTGTTGGGTAGCCATTGCATGCGCTCATGCACAAGCGCATCGGCGGTGATGGTTCGGTACCGGCTGACCTCATGTGGGCCTTTGCCTTGTTCTCGGTTGGTGTGTGGCCAGTCGCTGGCCCATAGCAAACGGTCGGGGCGTGTGGCCAGCAAGTGTTGGCTCAGGGCTAGCAAAGCCGAGTTGTCTTGGATGGGCGAACGGTAGCTGGCAGACAGTTTGATGTAAATGCGGCCAGCCTCTAGCAATTGCAGCAAGCTGCAGGATTCAGGCGATGTGCAGTTTGCGTCAGCCCACAGTGCAAAGTGATCCAGCACCACAGGCACCGCCAACTGTTTGATGCACGCAGCACATGCCACGGTCACGGCCAACGGTGCATAGACTTGGATGTGCCAACCTAGGTCCGCCAATCTTGATGCCCAAGTCTGCAAGGCCTCGCGCAATATGGCTGCGTTCAAAGCAACATCGTGCGCGCCCGAGCTTTCTAGGTTCAGTCGAATGCCTCGAACGCCTTGCGCATCCATGGCTTGCAGAGCTGCCATGGGTGTGTCTGTGTTGAGCACCGCCACACCTCGGGCTTGTCCTTGCATGGCCTGCAAGGCATCGAGCATGCATTGGTTGTCGGTGCCATACACGCTGGGCTGGATGATGACCGTGCGCGTCAGCCCTTGGTGTTGCAGGTGGGCTTGCAGTGCTGACACGGAGGCAGGCCCCGGTGTGTATTGCCGCTCATCCACCATCGGGTACGCGTGTGCGTCACCGATGACGTGCACATGTGTGTCGCATCCACCCGTCAGCATCATGGGTATTGCAGGCGCTTCACTACGGCTTGACCTGTGGCTTGTGTACCCAGCTTCCCGCCGATGTCTCGGGTTGATTCGCCTGCGGCGATGCATGCCGTGATGGCGTTTTCAATGGCGCGTGAGGCGTGCAGGTATGACTGCTGACCGCTGCGCTGCGCATGCCAGCTCAGCAACATGGCTGCCGAGGTGATGAGCGAAAACGGATTGGCAATGTCTTGACCTGCAATGTCTGGTGCTGAGCCATGTGCGGCTTGTCCCATGGCATGGTCCAAACCTGCATTGAGCGATCCGCCTAAACCTAAGCTGCCCGACAGTTCGGCCGTCAGGTCAGACAAGATGTCACCAAACATATTGGTGGTCACGATCACATCAAAGCGGTCGGGTGCGCGCACCACGTGCGCCATCATGGCGTCGACGATGAAATCGTCCACGGTCACTTCGGGGAAGTCCTTAGCCACGCGGTGGCAGGCATCTAAGAACATGCCATCGGTGACTTTGAGCACATTGTGTTTGTGCACCAACGTCAGGTGCTTGTGTCGCTGCATGGCGATTTCAAATGCGCTGCGTGCAATGCGTTCGCAGCATTCACTTGTGATGCGGCGCAATGAAATGGCCACATCAGGTGTGATCAAAATTTCGCTGTTGCCTGACTCTACGTTGCGGTCGGCATAAAAGCCTTCAGTGTTCTCGCGCACCACCACCAAGTCAAATGCGGAGGTGATGGTTTTCACGCCGGTGTAGGTGCGAGAGGGGCGGATATTGGCAAAAAGGTCTAGGCTCTTCCTGAAAAATTTGGAAGGGTTGATCTCGCCTTTGGCTTCATCTTTGAAGTCATAGGTGGACATGGGGCCCAACATCAAACCGTCTGCTTGTTTGACTTTTTCTAGCAAAGCGGGCGTCACTGTGGCGCCATGTTTTTTCAAGCTCTCGTGGCCTGCGATGTCGTGTATCAATTCCAAATTCAAACCAAACTGAAGAGATGCAGCTTGCAACACATCGACGGTGACGGCCATGGTTTCTGGGCCTATGCCATCACCGGGTAAAACAACTATTTTCATATCACTGCTCGAGTTTGACGTTGGCGTCTTTGATGAGTTTTTCAAACTTCACAGACTCTGCTTTCACATAGTCAGCAAATTCCTGTGTGGTGTTCTTTGGCACCGCGACGTTATCCGCTTCCAATCGGGTACGAATATCGGGCTGTGCCAACAGGGAGTTGACTTCACGGTTCAAGTTGTCAATCACGCTGGTGGGTGTGCCTGCTGGGGCAAACAAGCCGCCCCATAAGGTGTAGCTGAAACCGGAAAGACCTGCCTCTGCAATGGTGGGTACTTCAGGCAACGACGACATGCGCTTTGGGGTGGTGACCCCCAATGCTTTGAGTTTGCCGCCTTTGATCTGCGGCATGGCTGCAGAGGCACTGCTGAAGAAAGCTTGCAAGCGGCCTGCTATCAAGTCTGACAGCAAAGGGCCTACGCCTTTGTAGGGCACATGCACCATGTTGAGTTTGGCGCCCAGTCCCAATGCCACGGCAGACAAATGTCCGGGTGTGCCCGAACCCACGGAGCCATAGCTGAATTCACCAGGTTTGGCGCGCGCCATTTGGATGAATTCATTCACAGTGTTGTAGGGCGCATCGGCAGGCGCGAGCATGACCAAAGGCGCATTGCCAATCAGCACCACGGGGACCAATTCCTTCATGGGGTCGTAGCCCAAGTCTTTCATCAGCAAGCGGTTGACGGTGATTTCGCCTGTCTGCCCTAGCAACAAGGTGTAGCCATCGTTTTTAGACTTGGCGGCCACGCGCGTACCCACGGTACCTGAGACACCGGGTTTGTTGTCGACAACCACGGGCTGTTTGTAAATGTTGGATAGTTTTTCGCTCACCAAGCGTGCAAACACATCACCTTGTCCACCCGGTGCATAGGCCACGATGATGGAGACTGGTTTGGTGGGGTAATCGGGCTCCGCCGCGAAAGCGGTGGAGGCGGCGATGATGAGGGACAGTAGCGTTGCAAATTTTTTCATGTAGTTCTCCTTTATTCGGGTTTGATGTTGCCGTCTTTGACGACCTTGGCCCATTGCGCCAACTCTTGTTTTAATAAGCTGTCGAGCTCCGCAGTGCTAGAGCTGGTGGCTTGCATGCCCAATTTGGCAAAGCGTTCTTTTACGTCAGCGCGTTGCATGATGGTGCGCAGGTCTTGGTTCATTTTGTCAACGATGGCGGTGGGCGTTTTGGCGGGCAAAAAGAAGGCGAGCCAAATGGTGGTCACATAGCCTGGCACACCTTGTTCGCTGATGGTGGGCAGGTCGGGCAATTCAGGGTGTCGCTTGGTGCTGGCAATGCCCAAGGCTTTGACACGACCTGACTTGATGTTGGGCACCGCAGAATTGAAGGCATCAAACATCAGCTGAATGTGACCGGCCAACAGGTCTTGTGCCGCTGGGCCTTGACCTTTGTAGGGCACATGACCCAGCTGGGTTTTGGTCATGTTGGCAAACATTTCCGAGCCCAAGTGGTAGGTGCTGCCTGTGCCCGAGGAGCCGTAAAACAATTTACCTGGGTTGTCTTTGGCGTAACGGATGAACTCTTGCACATTGTTGGCAGGCACCGAAGGGTGCACCACCAAAATGTTTTCAATGGTGGCCACGGTGCTGACCGCTGCAAAGTCGCGCACGGGGTCATAGCTTAGCTTGGGCATGAGCGCTGGGTTGGCCGCCATGATGCTGCTGGTGCCAAACAAAATGGTGTTGCCATCGGCGGGGGCACGCGCAACAAAGTCTGCACCAATGGCACCGGTGGCACCCACGCGGTTATCCACGATGACGGTCTTGCCCATGGCCTCAGACAACAAAGGTGCAATCACGCGGGCCAAGATGTCGGTGGGCCCTCCGGTTGAGAAGGGAACCACCAAGCGCACGGTGTTGTTTTGCGCAAAGCTGCTGCAGGCAGCAAACAACAAACTGGCTGCAACGGCGATGTGTCGGAGTGAAATCATGGCGGGCTCCCGATGTGTCAAATTGACTTAGGCCAACAAACGTTGGCGAATGTCTAGCGGCGAAAGAACTTCCAAGGGCTCTTGACCCCCATTGGGAATGCCCACTTGCGTTGCGTTGAGCAGCATGGACACCATGACATACGTGCCCGACAGCACGGTGAGGTCGACGACGGCTTGCTCGCCCATCTCAGTGACTGCTTGCTGCCACAAGGCATCAGGTACGCGGTGGTTGAGGGTGAGCTGGATGCAAAAGTCGTACACCAGTGCCTCGTCAGCTTGCATGCCTTCGGGACGTTTGCATTGGCGCAGCTGCTCGATGATGTGTGTTGACAAGCCTGCGCGTTGTGCAATGGGGTCGTGTGCCCACCACTCGTATTGCGCGTTGGCAATGCGTGCTTGGATGAGGATGGCAAATTCATTCAAGCGTTTGCTTACCGATGTTTTGAAGCGTAGGTAGTCCAAAAAGTCAAAGCAGCGACGCGCCATGTCTGGGCTGCGCAGCAAGGCGTTGTAAGGGCCGCCAAGAGCGGCGCTGGAGACTTTCAGAATGTCATCGGCCAGCGGGCGCACCTCGGGGGCGAGGTCGTCGTAGCTGAGTTGGGTGAAGCGTTCAGTCATGGGTGTGGGGCTCTGTGTTTTGAAACATGGTTCTCAGGGTGTTCGTGAAGTGGGGGCGACAGATGTCACTCCAAGCCGTGCCTCGCACAGCGAGCCAAGCAGCTGTGCTTAAAACTTCTGGGTTGTGCAAATCGTAGCAAGCGAATGAACGGGGGCTGTGGTCTAGGTTGAGGTAGCGGCGTGCCACCAAGCAACCGGGCACACGTGCCAAACCGGGCATGTGCTCTTCGTCGTACCACTTGTAAATTTCTTGGTGCCAGCCGTCTTCTGGATCGGTCTCCACCACATAGTGAACGCCCATGGGTGTGTCGCTGTGCTGCCCGTCTAAGTGCATGACTTCTTGCAGTCGAGACACCTGTGCGGTGTGTCCTGTCATGGCGAGCCAGATTTTTTCAAGCGCTGCGCAGTCATCGTTGTGGACGTTCGTGGCCTTCGAAAAACGCAGATAGACATACTGCATGGGTAAGCCATTTTCTGCGTGTCGCGTGAAGGCTGTTTGCAGCGTGTGTGGCACGTGCAGGGTGTGTGTCAGTGCTTCTTGCCAACGCTTGGCTGTGCCAGCGGGGCACTCGGCAGCGCATTTCAAAAGTAAAGCGTGGCAGGTGGAGGGTGTGTGCATGTCAGTGTCCAATATGCAGCGCCACCAGCACGCGCGACACCATGTTGTAAGCACCAATGGTGATGCACAGGTCTAGCAATTGCTTGCCTTCGTAGTGCTGGGCCACTTGTGCAAACAAGGCATCAGGCACTTCGATGTCGTGGGTCATGGCGTCGGTCATGTTCAGCACGATGCGTTCAACGTCACTGAAGAGGGCCGTGATGCGTGGCGATTTCACGGCATCAATCTTGGCTTGAGGCAGACCCGCTTTCAGGGCGTGTTCTATGTGGGCTTCAAACTCATAGGGTGCGCGGTTTAGCACGGCCACGCGCAGAATGATCAGTTCGCGCAAGTCTGCGGGCAGGCTGTTGCGCTGACGCACGGCGCTTAAAAACTCTTCCCAACCTTGCGCCATCTCTGGGCTGTTGAGCAAGTGTTGGTAAAGCGGCGTGATGCGTCCGCGCTTGGCGATGATTTTGGCTTCTAGCTCCGCCAGCTCAGGGCGCGTGCCTGGGGGGATGGCTGAAATGCGAGCGGTCGTGGTCATGGTGGCCTTAATCTGCTTTGACTTTTTTGTCGCGAATGACGCGGCTCCATTTGGCCATGTCGTTCTTGAGCAAGACGCTCAGCTCTGCCGAGCTGGATGCCGAGGGCTCTGCACCAGAGGCAATTAGCTTGGCACGCACGCCCTCGTTGGCCAAGGTGCGACGCACGGCTTGGTTGATGCGGTCTAACTCGGCGGGGGCGATGTGTTTGTTGGCAAACAAGGCATACCAGTTGTCAGAGTCCACACCTGCGACCCCAATTTCTTGGAATGTTTTGACATCAGGAAAGAGTGGGTGGCGGCGCGTAGAGGCCAAGGCCACTGGCTTGAGTTTGCCGCTGCGAATGAAACCCATCAAACCAGGGATGTCGCCAAAGAAGCCATCCACATGGCCTGCCATGACATCGGTGATGGCGGGGGCTGCGCCTTTATAGGGCACGTGAATCAAGTCGGCACGGGTGGCATCAGCTAGCAGCTCCATGGCCAAATGCGGCACGCTGCCTGTGCCTGATGAGGCCATGGTGGTTGACTTTTGTTTGGCCGCTGCAATGAATTCTTGCGGGCCATTGATGGGGTTGTTGGGGTTGACCACCAACATCTCCACGTTGTTGACCACCAGCGAAACGGGGGCCAAGTCGCGCACAGGGGCATAGGGCAGTGCAGGATACAGCGAGGGGTTGATGGCCACGGCACCCACACTGGTGAGCCACAGGGTTTGGCCATCGGCAGGAGCTTTGAGTAGCGTGTCAGCCGCGATGGCACCGTTGGCACCTGCTTTGTTTTCTACCATCACCTGCTGGCCCAGTTCTTTGCCAAGCTGCTCGGTGAGTGTGCGGGCCACGAAGTCAACGGGTCCACCCGGTGGGAAGGCCACCAAGATTCGC
>CAJBHE010000027.1 GCA_903952885.1 uncultured Burkholderiales bacterium | reverse complement strand
GCATAGGCCCGGCGATAGAGGACGGTTTCTATTACGACTTTGATAAAGAGGAACCTTTTACGCCCGAAGACCTGGTGGCCATTGAAAAGCGCATGGCCGAATTGGCCAACAAAGACGAAGCTGTGGTGCGCCGTGTGTTGCCACGCGATGAGGCTGTTGCTTACTTCAAAGGTTTGGGCGAGCACTACAAGGCCGAAATCATTGCCAGCATCCCTAGTAATGAAGACGTGAGTCTGTACCGCGAAGGCAACTTTGAAGACTTGTGCCGTGGCCCACATGTGCCCAGCACCGGCAAGCTCAAGCATTTCAAGCTCATGAAAGTGGCCGGAGCCTACTGGCGCGGTGACAGCAAGAACGAAATGCTGCAACGCATTTACGGCACAGCATGGGCCAGCAAAGACGATTTGCAGCTCTACCTCAAGCGCCTCGAAGAAGCTGAAAAGCGTGACCACCGAAAGCTGGGCCGTGAGCTGGACCTGTTTCACATTGACGAGCATGCGCCTGGCTTGGTGTTTTGGCACCCCAAGGGCTGGGCTGTTTGGCAAACCATAGAGCAGTACATGCGCCAGGTCTACCGTGACAACGGCTACCTTGAAGTCAAAGGCCCGCAAATCATTGACAAGTCGCTGTGGGAAAAAACCGGCCACTGGGACAAGTACCGCGACAACATGTTCACCACCGAGTCTGAAAAACGTGATTACGCTTTGAAGCCCATGAACTGCCCCGGCCACATCTTGATCTTCAAGCAAGGCATCAAGAGCTACCGGGATCTGCCTTTGCGCTACGGTGAATTTGGTCAGTGTCACCGCAATGAGCCATCCGGCGGCCTGCACGGCATCATGCGTGTGCGTGGTTTTACACAAGACGATGGTCACATCTTCTGTACCGAAGACCAAATCTTGCCGGAGTGCGATACCTTCACCAAGGTGCTCAAGAAGGTCTACCAAGACTTTGGTTTCACTGACATCTTGTATAAGGTTTCCACACGTCCAGCGGCCCGTATTGGCTCAGATGAGTTGTGGGACAAGGCCGAAAAGGCTTTGATGGACAGCTTGACAGCTTCTGGTTGCGAGTTCGTCATCTCTGAAGGCGACGGCGCTTTCTACGGCCCCAAGATTGAATACACCCTGAAAGACGCCATTGGCCGGGAGTGGCAGTGCGGAACGATTCAGGTCGACTTCAACCTGTCTGAGCGCCTCGATGCCGAGTACACGGCAGAAGACGGCTCACGCCAACGACCTGTCATCCTGCACCGCGCCATCGTTGGCAGCATGGAGCGTTTCATTGGAATTTTGATCGAACAGCATGCCGGTGCTTTGCCCACTTGGCTTGCTCCGACCCAAGTTTCGGTGCTCAATATCACTGACTCCCAAGCCGAATATGCCCAAGAAGTTGCAAAAACGCTGCGAAATCAAGGGCTTAGTGTCGATTTAGACCTCCGCAATGAGAAAATCACGTATAAAATACGGGAGCATTCAATGCAAAAGCTTCCCTACATCTTGGTCGTAGGCGACAAAGAGAAGGAAGCTGGCGCCGTCGCAGTGCGCGCCCGAGGCAACCAAGACCTCGGTGTGATGTCTCTCGAAGCCTTCTCCCAAAAGATTGCTGCGGACATCTCTCTCAAAAGCTGATTTCATTGAGAAATTGCCAAGAGTTGTGCGTTGCACTTCTGTGTCGGTTTGTTTTTGTTTTTAAAGGATAGTCACCATCGCTACAGAATTTCGCGATCGCCGCCAGCGCGAGGAACGCAAACACCGCCTTAACCGGGAAATCATGGCCCCGGAAGTCCGCCTTTCAGGTCCTGACAACGAACCGCTCGGAATCGTGAGCTTGGCAGAAGCCTTGCGCATGGCTGGAGAAATTGACGTTGACTTGGTAGAAATTGCCGCCACGGCTGTGCCACCGGTGTGTCGATTGATGGATTACGGTAAGTTCAAGTACCAAGAGCAAAAGAAGGCTGCGGAAGCGAAATCTAAGCAAAAGGTCATCGAGGTCAAGGAAATTAAGTTCCGTCCTGGTACCGATGATGGTGACTACAACATCAAGATGCGCAACATCAAGCGCTTCTTGGATGATGGTGACAAATGCAAGATCACGCTCCGCTATCGTGGCCGCGAGATCACGCATCAAGAAATTGGGATGGCGTTGTTGCAGCGCATCCGTGATGAGTTGGCGGACCTGATCGTTGTTGAACAGTTCCCCAAGCTCGAAGGGCGTCAGATGATCATGATGATCGCGCCCGGTAAGAAGAAATCAGGTGGCGCCGCCAAACCTGCTGCAGAAGCCGCTTCGGTAGCCTCTGCATAAATTGGCAGCGCAGCGTGCTGCTGCGCTTTAAAGGTAAGCAAATTAGTGTCTCGGGGCTAACAAGACTGCACATCCTAGTGTGGGCGCCTCACGAGCACAAATAAAAGGAGCATTCAATGCCCAAAATGAAGACCAAAAGCAGCGCTAAAAAGCGCTTCCGCGTTCGTCCAGGTGGTACCGTGAAACGCGGTCAAGCCTTCAAACGTCACATCTTGACCAAGAAGACGACCAAGAACAAGCGTCACCTCCGCGGTTCAGTGGCTGTGCATGAGACCAACATGGGTCACATGGCGCAGATGCTGCCCAAGTGCGGCCTGTAATTAACTGACGAACAAGGAGAAAAAATATGCCTCGCGTTAAACGTGGTGTCACGGCCCGTGCCCGTCACAAAAAAGTTTTGGCTTTAGCCAAAGGTTTCCGCGGTCGCCGCGGTAACGTCTTCCGCATCGCTAAACAAGCGGTGATGAAGGCAGGTCAATATGCTTACCGCGACCGCCGTACTAAAAAGCGCGTGTTCCGTCAGCTTTGGATCGCCCGTATCAATGCTGCCGCACGTCAATGCGGTCTGACATACAGCCAATTCGCCAACGGCCTGAAAAAGGCAGCGATCGAAATCGACCGCAAGATGTTGGCCGACTTGGCCGTTCACGACATGGCTGCGTTCACCAGCATCGTGAATCAAGTCAAAGCCAAATTGGCTGCTTGATAGTCAAGGGTTAACCACCCACGAGTAAAGGGGTTGGGGCTACGCAGCTTCAATCCCTTTTTTGTATTCTTATTCTTCGAATTCTTATGAACGAGTTGGACTCTCTGGTCGCCAGTGCCCAGGCCCTGTTTGCGCAAAGTACCACACCGGCTGATCTTGAAAACGCGAAGGCGCAGTTCTTGGGTAAGTCAGGCCGCATCACCGAGATGATGAAAGGCATGGCCGCCTTGAGCGTCGAAGAAAAGAAATCGACCGGTGCCGCCATCAACGTGGCCAAGCAAGCGATTGAAGCCGCGCTCACGGCACGCCGCCAAGCTTTGGCCGATGCCGAGCTTGAGATCCAACTCAAAGCCGAAGCCTTGGATGTGACCTTGCCCGGTCGCGCTCGCATGGCTGGCGGTTTGCACCCCGTCACGATCACGCTCGAACGCGTCGAAGCCATTTTTGGCTCGATGGGTTTTGAAGTGGCCCAAGGTCCCGAGATCGAAACCGACTGGTTCAACTTCACCGCGCTCAATACGCCTGAAGACCATCCTGCACGTTCCATGCACGACACCTTCTATGTGGAAGGTGGCAGTGCCGAGGCACCTAACTTGCTGCGCACGCACACCAGCCCCATGCAAGTGCGCCATGCGGTGCAACACGTCAAGCGCTACCAAGCACGCTTGGATGCCGGTCAAGGCATGCCCGAAATTCGCGTCATCGCACCAGGCCGCACCTACCGTGTGGACAGCGATGCCACGCACTCGCCCATGTTCCACCAATGCGAAGGCTTGTGGATTGGTGAGAACGTGAGCTTCAAAGACCTCAAAGTGGTCATCACCGATTTTTGCCGCACGTATTTTGAGAGCGACGACTTGGTGCTGCGCTTCCGTCCTAGCTTCTTCCCGTTCACTGAACCCAGCGCTGAGATTGACATTCAATTCCAAAGCGGCGCTTTGGCGGGCCGTTGGCTCGAAGTGGGGGGCTCAGGCCAAGTGCACCCGAACGTGGTGCGCAACATGGGCCTCGACCCTGAGCGTTTCATCGGCTTTGCCTTTGGCATGGGCATGGACCGTTTCACCATGCTGCGTTACGGCGTGAACGACTTGCGCTTGTTCTTTGATGGCGACATTCGCTTCTTGAGCCAGTTCCAATAACTTCACGCACACACGAGATTCATCATGCAATTCCCCGAATCCTGGTTGCGCGAATTCTGCAACCCCTCACTCACAACCCAAGAGCTGGCCGATACATTGACGATGGCCGGTTTGGAAGTGGAAGAACTCCAACCCGTCGCACCGCCTTTCACAGGCATTGTCGTCGGTGAAATCAAAGAAGCCGTGCAGCACCCAGACGCTGATCGCTTGCGCATTTGCCAAGTGGATGTGGGGCAGGGCGCTTTGCTCAACATCGTGTGTGGTGCACCCAATGCGCGCGTGGGCATCAAAATCCCTTGTGCCATGGTGGG
>CAJBHE010000026.1 GCA_903952885.1 uncultured Burkholderiales bacterium | reverse complement strand
GCTGTCAATTTTGGAACCCACCGAGAAGGCAATACGTGTGGGAATGTTGGCTTTGATCAAGCCGGTAATCACGTCCACGCTAGGGCGCTGCGTGGCCAAAATCAAATGGATGCCCGCAGCACGCGCCTTTTGCGCTAGGCGCGCAATCAGCTCTTCAATCTTCTTACCCACCACCATCATCAAGTCGGCCAACTCGTCAATCACCACCACGATGTGCGGCAAGCGTTGCAATGGCTCGGGCTGCTCAGGCGTCAAGCTGAAGGGGTTGTAAATGAACTCTTCACGCGCTGCGGCTTCGTCAATCTTGGCGTTGTAGCCAGCGAGGTTGCGCACACCCAACTTGCTCATGAGCTTGTAGCGTTTTTCCATTTCGCCCACACACCAATTGAGGCCGTGTGCAGCTTGGCGCATGTCGGTCACCACGGGCGCTAGCAAATGCGGAATACCTTCGTAGACCGACATTTCTAACATCTTGGGGTCGATCATCAGCAAGCGCACATCGCGTGCTTCGGCCTTGTAGAGTAAGGACAAAATCATCGCGTTGATACCCACCGATTTGCCTGAGCCGGTTGTACCCGCCACCAACACGTGAGGCATCTTGGCCAAGTCAGCGACGATAGGGTTGCCCACAATGTCTTTGCCCAAACCCATGGTGAGCATGGACTTGGATTCGTTGTACACATCTGAGCCCAAAATTTCGCTCAAGCGAATGGACTGACGCTTGGCATTGGGCAACTCTAACGCCATGAAGTTTTTGCCGGGAATGGTTTCGACCACGCGAATAGAAACCAAGGAGAGCGAACGCGCCAAGTCTTTGGCGAGGTTCAACACTTGCGAGCCCTTCACGCCAGTGGCGGGCTCAATCTCGTAGCGGGTGATGACAGGGCCGGGCGACGCTGCCACCACACGCACTTCCACGCCGAAATCTTTGAGTTTTTTCTCAATCATGCGGCTGGTCATTTCCAGCGTTTCGGGGGCCACGGTGTCCTGGCGAATCAGCGGGTCATCCAGCAAGTCGACTTGCGGCAAACGTGAATCAGTCGCAGCATCGGTGAACAAAGTTTTCTGGCGCTCTTTGGCCACCCGAGCGCTCTTGGGCACTTCGATCATTTCTGGCTCGATGTGCATGGTGATGGGCGGATGCTCTTTGATGTCCACACGCTCTTCAAACACCACTTCTTCACGTTCGCGTGCAGCCACAAGGCCATAGGCCACGTCCTCTTCGCGCTCGCGGCGCTCACGCCATCTTTCGTACAAACCATCTAGCAAAGCACCAATGTTTTCAGCGGTTTGGCCCCAAGAGAAGCGGAACACCCACGACGCACCGACCACGCCAAACACAATGAAAATCAAACCCGAGCCATTGAAGCCCAACCACTTCAAACTGGATGGCCCCACCAAATAGCCCAACACGCCGCCACTCACATGACCCGGCAGGTGGTCTTCAAAGCGGTACATGCGGGTCCACTCCAAACCGGTGCTGGATATGAGCAACAAGGCCAAACCTGCCCAAAACGCAAAGCGTGTGAAGCGCCAGCTGGTGTGTTCTGGCTGTGGCTCATCTTCGTCGCGTAAACGGTTAGCCAAAGCTGCCAGCCAAGTCACCAAAGCCGCTGCAAAACACCACCACACTGAATAACCCAATAAGAAAAAACTCAGGTCGCCAAACAAAGCGCCCAAGCGGCCACCAAAGTTGCGCACCGTGCTGCCAGTGCCGGATGTGGTCCATGCAGGATCCAGCGGCGATTGAGTGAGCAACGCCAACAACCAAAAGGTCATGAACACAAAGCCTGCGGTCAGCGCAATTTCTTGCGCAAAGCGGCGAAAACCTGTGGGCTTTTTGTCCCCATCGGCAGCAGAGGCACGAGGGTCGTTTTTCAATGTGTTGAGCGAGTAAGTCATGTCTAGAGGCAGAGCTTACCCGAGCGGCAACCTTGCACCGTCAGGGGTAAAGAGAGAGGTTCTTACAATCCAAGCTTTATTGTCTCTTTGATTGCCCTCCTCAGATGTCTACCCAACAACACGCCAAAGTTTTGATTCTCGGTTCTGGCCCTGCTGGCTACACCGCCGCCGTTTACGCGGCTCGCGCCAATTTGAAGCCCCTGTTGATCACTGGCATGGCCCAAGGCGGGCAACTGATGACCACCACCGAAGTCGACAACTGGCCCGCCGACGTGAACGGCGTGCAAGGCCCAGAGCTGATGCAACGCTTCCAGCAACATGCTGAGCGTTTCAACACCCAAATCGTGTTTGACCACATCAACAAGGTCGATTTCTCCCAGCGCCCCTTCACGCTCACTGGCGACAGCGGCACTTACACCTGCGACACCCTCATCATTTGTACCGGCGCATCGGCCAAGTACTTGGGCCTGCCCTCTGAAGAAGCCTTCATGGGCCGCGGCGTGTCCGGCTGCGCCACGTGTGACGGGTTTTTCTACCGCGACCAAGTGGTCAGCGTGGTCGGGGGTGGCAACACCGCTGTGGAAGAAGCGCTGTATTTATCCAATATCGCGTCCAAGGTTCACTTGGTACACCGCCGCGAGACGTTCAAGGCTGAGGCAATCATGATCGACAAACTCATGGAAAAAGTCGCCGCAGGCAAGATCGTGCTCGAAACTAACAGCACCTTGGACGAAGTGCTGGGCGACGCATCTGGCGTTACAGGGGTGCGTTTGAAGAGCACAGCCGACGGCAGCACCCGCGACATCGCCACCCAAGGCTGCTTCATTGCCATCGGCCATTCGCCCAACACCGGCATTTTTGAAGGCCAGTTGGACATGAAAGGCGGCTATATCCTGACCAAGAGCGGGTCTGAGGGCTTTGCCACCATGACCAGTGTGCCTGGCGTCTTTGCGGCCGGCGACGTGCAAGACAACATCTACCGCCAAGCCATCACCAGCGCTGGCACGGGCTGTATGGCGGCCTTGGACGCGCAGCGTTTCTTGGAGCAAGGCGCGCACTGATCGACGCGCCTGAAAACGCGCTACAATTTCAGGCTTTGCTGAATTCAGTGAAGAGATGGGTTACCGCCACCCTTTTTGGCGAGGTGAGGCGCTCGTGTGAACGACCGCCGTTGAGATGGAGTGTCCACATGGCACGCGTATGTGAAGTAACGGGCAAAGGCCCCATGTCTGGGAACAATGTTTCCCACGCAAACAACAAGACAAAACGCCGTTTTTTGCCTAACCTGCAATACCGCCGTTTCTGGGTAGAGACTGAAAACCGTTGGGTTCGCTTGCGCGTCTCTAGCGCAGCTCTGCGTTTGATCGACAAAAACGGCATCGACGCCGTGTTGGCTGACTTGCGTTCGCGCGGTCAAGCTTAATTCCAGTTACTGAAAGGACACGATCATGGCATCCAAAGGCGGACGCGAAAAAATCAAGCTGGAATCGACAGCCGGCACAGGTCACTTCTACACGACCAGCAAAAACAAGAAAACCATGCCCGAGAAAATGTTGATCATGAAATTTGATCCCAAAGCTCGCAAGCACGTGGAATACAAGGAAACTAAACTGAAGTAATTCAGGCTG
>CAJBHE010000025.1 GCA_903952885.1 uncultured Burkholderiales bacterium | reverse complement strand
TTTGCGATTCTGCAAAAACGTTTGGATGTATTTGATTTTGAGATCATTAGCAACCGCATTGTGGGCAGCGAGTCTCCGGGCACAGAGTTGATAGAGCGTTTTGGCTCAAAAGCTGCCACAACTGAAGGATCTGGTAATTTCATTGGGATTCAAGACCCCGCAGTTGATGCTTTGTTAGAGAACGTGACCTCTGCCAAAACCCGTCCCCAACTCATCATTGCTGTGCGAGCATTAGATCGCGTGCTACGCCATGGACACTACAGCGTGCCACATTGGTACGGCGGTGTTCACCGTGTTGCTTGGCGTAATGGCAGGTTTGAGAAACCTGCAGTTGCGCCGCGCTACTACCAACCCGAAACATGGGCCTCGTCCACGTGGTGGGCCACCATTGACAACCGCGCCACACTGGCTGCAACCAAACGAGCGGAGCGTGCGCCATGAGTTCTTACATTCTCAAACGTTTGCTGTTGATGATTCCCACCCTGTTTGGTGTGCTGTTGATGACGTTTGTGGTCATCCAGTTTGTGCCGGGTGGGCCTGTGGAACAAATGGTGTCGCAGCTGCAAGGGCGTGACAGCGGCGGTGAGGGCGCAGCCTTGGCGGGTGCTGGCTACCGAGGCCGCCAAGGGGTGGACGCGGCGCGCATTGAAGAAATTCGTCAGCAATACGGCTTTGACAAACCACCCACTGAGCGCTTTTGGCAAATGCTTCAGCAGTTTGCGGTGTTCGATTTAGGCAAGAGTTTTTTCTATCCGAAAACCGTGTGGGAGTTGGTGAAAGACAAAATGCCAGTGTCCATCAGCCTGGGGCTTTGGACCTTCTTTTTGAGTTACCTCATCTCCGTGCCGCTTGGTGTGGCTAAGGCCGTGCGTGCGGGTTCTACCTTTGACTTGGTGAGTAGCTTGGTCGTGTTGATTGGCTTTGCTATTCCTGGCTTTGTGTTGGGAGTTGCCTTACTGGTAGTGTTTGGTGGTCAGCTGCAGTGGTTTCCGCTCCGCGGCTTGACTTCGGCCAATTGGGAGCAGCTCACCTGGGGGGCGCGCATCACCGACTACTTGTGGCACATTGTGTTGCCAGTCACCTCTAGCGTGCTGGGTGCTTTTGCTGTGACCACGCTGTTGACTAAAAATGCCATGCTCGAGGAGATTCGCAAGCAATACGTGCTGACTGCGCGCGCCAAAGGTTTGTCTGAGCGTCGCGTGATTTGGAGCCATGTGTTTCGTAACGCGCTGATTCCCTTAGTAACTGGTTTTCCTGCTGCTTTCATTGGTGCCTTCTTCACGGGTTCACTGTTGATTGAAACCTTGTTCTCATTGGATGGTTTAGGGCTGTTGAGTTATGAGAGCGTGATGCGCCGTGATTACCCCGTTGTGTTGGGGACTTTGTATTTGTTCACGCTGATTGGCTTGGTAACCAAGCTCATCAGCGACCTTTGCTATGTTTGGGTGGATCCACGTGTCAAATTTGACTGAGGCCTCTTTCTCGCCCACACGGCGTGCTTGGCTGCGCTTTAGGCACAACCGCTTGGGTTTTTATAGCTTGATGTTGTTTGTGTTTTTCTTTGGTTTGAGTTTGCTGGCAGAAGTGTTGTGCAACGATAAGCCCTTGCTGGCTCGTTACAACGGCAGCTTTTACATGCCCATCGTCTTTAACCAGCCTGAGACCACCTTTGGTGGGGACTTCGATTCGCCCACCGATTACCTAGACCCTTTCATCCAAGCTCAGTTTGACAAGCCTGGCAACTGGGCTTTATACCCGCCCATTCCTTACCACCACGGCACGCTCAACTACTTTGCCAAAGCACCCAATCCAGCACCGCCTTCGGCTGATAACTGGTTGGGCACGGATGACCGTGGTCGAGATGTGTTGGCTCGCCTGCTGTATGGTTTTCGTATTTCTGTATTGTTTGCCTTGGCGCTGACATTATTTGGCACGGTCATCGGCATTTTGACGGGCGCTTTGCAGGGCTTTTTTGGTGGCAAGACCGACCTTGCCATGCAGCGCTTCATCGAAGTGTGGGGGGCCATGCCAGAGTTATATTTGCTGATCATCTTTTCGGCAGTATTTGACCCGAGCATCACCTTGTTGCTAATTTTGTTGGGTCTGTTTGGTTGGATGGGTTTATCCGACTACGTGCGTGCCGAATTCTTACGAAATCGTCAGCTTGACTACGTTCGTGCTGCGCGAGCGTTGGGCTTGTCGGATGTTCAAATCATGTGGCGTCATGTGTTGCCCAACAGCTTGACGCCAGTGGTTACTTTTTTACCGTTTCGCATGAGTGCGGCCATCTTGTCGCTCACGTCGTTGGACTTTTTGGGCTTGGGCGTTCCGCCTGGCACGCCTAGCTTGGGTGAGTTGTTGGCACAAGGTAAGAACAACATTGATGCGTGGTGGATTTCTTTGTCTACCTTTGCATTATTGGTGGTCACCTTGATGCTGCTGACCTTCATGGGTGATGCGTTGCGCGATGCCCTAGACCCCAGAAAGACACCCGCATGAGACTGCCTTTGCTTCAAGTGCGCGATTTGCGAATTGGTTTTCAGAGCGAAGATGTTGTCAAAGGCATCAGTTTCAATTTAGACCTTGGCGAAAAGCTAGCCTTGGTGGGTGAATCTGGCTCGGGCAAGAGTGTGACTGCTCTGAGCTTTGTCAAACTGCTCGAAGGCGCACGCGTGTCGGGTCGTGTTCTGTGGACGGCGCAAGACGCAGAATCTTTAAAGCCTGATGCCACTGACGCACCCCAAACCTGGGATTTGGTGAAACTCACTGAGCGCCAGCTGGTCAATATCCGAGGCCAAGACATTGCTTTTGTGTTCCAAGAGCCGATGACGGCTCTGAATCCCCTGATGATGGTGGGCGAACAAATTGGAGAAGTTCTTGAACTCAAGCGTGGCATGTCGCGTGAAGAAGCTTGGCATGAAGCCATCGAGTTGCTCAAGATCACCGGCATCCCCGAGCCAGTGCGCCGGGCCAGCACTTACCCGCATCAGTTGTCGGGTGGTCAGCGTCAACGCGTGATGATTGCCATGGCCTTGGCATGCCGCCCACGTTTATTGGTGGCCGATGAGCCCACCACTGCTTTGGATGTGTCGCTACGCGCGCAAATTTTGGATTTGCTCAACGACTTGCAAAAACGCTTCGGCATGGCGGTGTTGCTCATCACTCACGACCTCAACACCGTGCGCCGTTTTGCGGATCAAGTATTGGTCATGGAAAAAGGGGTGATCGTCGAGTCGGGCCAGGTCGATGTGGTGCTGACCTATCCCAGCCATCCCTACACACAAAAGCTGATCGACAGCCAGCCGCCTCGCCATGTGGTGGAGGCTAAAGCCAAAGCGCCTGTGGTGATGCAAGCCAGAGCATTGCGCGTGCGTTACCCCATTCGTCGCGCAGGATGGCTTGGCTGGTTCAAGGGCGACCACCATGTGGCTGTGCAGGCCGCGAGTTTCGATTTGCGGGCGGGTCAAACTTTGGGGGTGATTGGCGAATCGGGTTCAGGTAAAACCACCTTGGCTTTGGCTGCACTTGGATTGATGCCATCTGATGGCTCGCTCACCATCGATGGTGTGGCGTGGCATGGCAACGCAGCCCAAGATTTACCTCTGCGCCGCAAAGTGCAGGTGGTGTTTCAAGATCCGTTTTCATCTCTGTCGCCGCGCATGAACGTGCAAGAGTTGGTGTCTGAGGGCTTGACCCTGCACGCGCCTGAGCTGGACAACTTGGGCCGGTTGCGCCGCATGTTGGTGACATTGGCGGCAGTGGGTTTAACCGAAACAGAGTTCTCCGGTTTGCTTCAGCGCTACCCGCATGAGTTTTCGGGGGGCCAGCGTCAGCGCTTAGCCATTGCACGGGCTTTGGTGGTTGAGCCGCAGGTGCTGGTATTGGACGAACCCACCAGCGCCTTAGACGCCACCACCCAGCTGCAAGTCTTGCAGCTCTTGCAAAAGCTCCAGCGGGAGCGGGGTTTGAGTTATCTGCTCATCACCCACGATGTGTCTGTGATTCGCGCCATGGCGCACCATGTCATGGTCATGCAGTCGGGGAAGGTCGTGGAGGCGGGCACGTTTGAACAGGTTTTGAACAATCCTCAGGCGGCCTACACTAAGATTTTGATAGGGGCTGAAGTCTAAAAAGTCCGTTTATCCTTTGATAATCAAGCATTTAGGCGCTACAATAGACGCTTCACGACCAAACGGGCGGGTAATTACCGCTCGTTTTTTTTGGTCGTTTGTTTTTTGAGTGCTTGATTGAGAAGGCTTTTTTCCGACGTGAGTTTGCAGCAAACCGTAGAACAAACAGTGACCGGCTTAGGTTACGACCTGGTAGAGATTGAACGCTCCGCCGGAGGTCTCTTGCGCATCACGATCGACATGCCTTGGACGGCTGACACGCCCGTTCAGCCCATCAACGTGGAAGACTGCGAACGCGTCACGCGCCAGCTGCAATTCGCTTTGGAAGTCGATGGCGCTGAATATGCCCGACTTGAGGTGTCTTCGCCTGGTATTGACCGCCCCTTGCGTCATCAAGCTGATTTCGAGCGATTTTTGGGCGAAGAGGTCGACCTCACCCTCAAGGCGCCCATTGGTTCAGCCGCTGCGGGCCAAGTGGCGGCAAGCCGTAAAAAATTCCGTGGCACCTTAGAGCGCACCGATGATGGCGCAGGCTGGCAAATCACCTGGCGTGATGAAGTCAAGGCCAAGCCGGGTCAAAAGGTCAGCCCCAAAAGATTAGCCGAAATGCCGGTGCACGCACTGGGTTTCACGCTGGACGAGCTGCGAGAAGCACGTCTGGCTCCGATTGTGGATTTCAAGGGCAAGCAGCCCCGTTGAACTTAGGTAAGAGAAGGAGTAACCGATCATGAACCGCGAAATGTTGATGCTGGTCGAGGCAATCTCGCGTGAGAAAAACGTCGAACGCGATGTGGTGTTTGGCGCCGTCGAGTTGGCGCTGGCCCAGGCAACCAAAAAGTTGTACCAAGGTGATGTGGACATTCGCGTCGCGATGGACCGTGATTCGGGTGAGTACGAAACCTTCCGTCGTTGGTTGGTGGTGCCTGATGAAGCTGGTTTACAAAACCCTGAAGCTGAAGAAATGCTGATGGACGCTCGCGAACGCGTGGCTGATGCCGAAGAAGGTGAGTACATCGAAGAAGGCATCGAGTCTTTGCCGATCGGCCGTATCGGCGCGATGGCGGCAAAGCAGGTGATCTTGCAAAAAATCCGTGATGCTGAGCGCGAAATGTTGCTCAACGATTTCATGTCGCGCGGCGACAAAATTTTTGTGGGCACGGTCAAGCGCATGGACAAGGGCGACCTCATTGTCGAATCTGGTCGTGTGGAAGGTCGTCTGCGTCGCAGCGAAATGATTCCGAAGGAAAACTTCCGCAGCGGCGATCGCGTGCGCGCCATGATCATGGATGTGGACCTCACCTTGCGCGGTGCTCCCATCATCTTGTCTCGTTCGTCGCCCGAGTTCATGGTGGAGTTGTTCCGCCACGAAGTGCCAGAAATCGAGCAAGGCATGTTGGAGATTAAATCATGCGCCCGTGACTCAGGTTCGCGCGCCAAGATTGCTGTGATCTCTCACGACAAACGCGTGGACCCTATCGGTACATGCGTTGGTGTGCGTGGTACCCGAGTGAATGCTGTGACCACTGAGCTCGCGGGTGAGCGCGTTGACATTGTCTTGTGGAGTGAAGACCCAGCGCAGTTTGTGATCGGCGCTTTGGCGCCTGCCAACGTCAGCTCGATCGTGGTGGACGAAGAGCGTCACGCCATGGATGTGGTGGTGGACGAAGAAAACCTCGCCATCGCCATCGGCCGTGGCGGTCAAAACGTGCGCTTGGCCGCTGAATTGACCGGTTGGAAAATCAACATCATGGACGCCGCTGAGTCGGCTCAAAAGCAAGCTGACGAGACCTTCAGTATCCGTGAACTGTTCATGGCCAAGTTGGACGTGGATCAAGAAGTCGCTGACATCCTGATCGAAGAAGGCTTCACCAGCCTCGAAGAAGTAGCTTACGTGCCCTTGCAAGAGATGTTGGAAATTGAAAGTTTTGACGAAGATACCGTCAACGAGCTGCGCACACGTGCCAAGGATGCGCTGCTCACCCTAGAAATTGCACGCGAAGAGAGCGTCGAAGAAGTTTCGCAAGATTTGCGTGACCTCGAAGGATTGAATGCGGAGTTCTTGCCCCAGCTGGCTGAGAGCGGCGTGCATACCCGTGACGATTTGGCCGATTTGGCCGTAGACGAGCTCACAGCCATTACCGGCCAAAGCGAAGAAGAGGCCAAAACCCTGATCTTGAAGGCACGTGAACATTGGTTCGCGGGTCAAGAGTAACGGTCATGGCGAGGAAGATCACATATGTCCAGTACGACCGTAGCCGAGTTTGCCAGCGAACTCAAAAAACCAACCGACACCCTGCTTGACCAGCTCAAGGCAGCTGGTGTCCCAAAATCTTCGGCCAGCGATGTGTTGACCGAAGGTGATAAACAAATGCTGTTGAGCCATTTGCAAGCCAGTCATGGCACGGCATCGCCAGAGCGCAAAAAAATCACCTTGGTCAAAAAATCGACCACCGAGATCAAACAAGCCGACGCCACAGGCAAAGCTCGCACCATCCAAGTGGAAGTGCGTAAAAAACGCACTTTCGTCAAGCGTGATGAAGACGAGAGCACTGACGTTCAAGCTTCACCTGCTGCCTTGCAAGAGCCCGTTGTGCCTGCGATTGATCATGCCGAGTTGGCCCGTCGTGAAGAAGAAGCACGTCGCCAAGCTGAGCTGATCCGTCGTCAAGAAGAAGAGCTGGCCGAAAAACGTCGATTGCGCGAAGAGCAAGAAGCCAAAGAGCAGGCCAAACAAGAAGCTGCCAAAGCCAAAGCGCAAGCCGAGGCTGTTGAGGTAGCTGAAACAGCTTTGCCCGCAGCAAAAGCCGAAGCCACAGAGGCTGTGTTGGATGCCAAAGTCCAAGCTGTTGAAGCTGCTCGCTTGAAGGCTTTAGCGGCATCAAAAGCGCGTGCCGACGAAGATACCGCGCGCGCCGTTGATTTGGACAGCCGTCGCCGCAAAGCTTTGGCTGAAGCCGAAGCCATTCGCCTGATGATGAGCACACCTCAAAAGCAAACGGTGGCCAAAAAGCCTGAGCCCACACCTGACCCCAAAGCCATCAAAGGCACCTTGCACAAGCCTGCCGGTACACCCGCAGCGGGTGCACGTCCAGGTGCAGCCGCTGCTCCTGGTTCTGCCGCGCCTGGCAACAAAGAAGTCAAGAGCGCCAAGCTGTCTTCCAGCTGGGCCGATGAACAAGCTAAAAAGAAAGCCATCAAAACTCGCGGTGATGCAAGTGGAGGCGTGGGTCGCAACAGCTGGCGTGGAGGCCCCAAAGGCCGTCGTGAGCGCGACGATGACCGAGCGCCCCAAGCCGCTGTTGAAGCGCGTGTGCTCGAAGTGCACGTGCCCGAAACCATCACTGTGGGCGAATTGGCCCACAAGATGGCAATTAAAGCCTCTGAGGTCATCAAGCAATTGATGAAGCTCGGCCAAATGGCAACCATCAACCAGCCTTTGGACCAAGACACTGCCATGATTTTGGTGGAAGAGTTAGGGCACAAAGCGGTGGTGGCTGCACTGGACGATCCAGAAGCGTTTACCGAAGAAGAAGCGTCGGGTCACCAAGCAGAGTCCATCACACGCGCCCCTGTGGTTACGGTCATGGGCCACGTGGACCACGGTAAAACTTCTTTGCTCGATTACATCCGTCGCGCCAAAGTCGCCTCGGGCGAAGCCGGTGGCATTACCCAACACATTGGCGCGTACCACGTGGAAACGCCTCGCGGCATGATTTCGTTCTTGGACACGCCAGGTCACGAGGCCTTCACGGCCATGCGTGCTCGCGGCGCTAAAGCGACTGACATTGTCATCTTGGTGGTGGCGGCGGACGATGGCGTGATGCCACAAACCAAAGAAGCCATCAAGCACGCAAAAGCGGCGGGTGTGCCCATCGTGGTGGCGGTCAACAAGATTGACAAACCCGGAGCCAACCCAGAGCGCGTCAAAGGCGAGTTAGTGGCTGAAGAAGTGGTGCCTGAAGAGTTTGGTGGTGATTCACCGTTCTGTGAAGTCTCCGCCAAAACCGGTGCAGGCATTGACGAGTTGCTCGAGCAAGTGCTCTTGCAAGCCGAAGTACTCGAGCTCAAAGCGCCTGTCGACGCCATGGCCAAAGGCTTGGTGATCGAAGCGCGACTCGACAAAGGTCGCGGTCCTGTGGCCACAGTGCTGGTTCAGTCCGGAACGCTGCATGTGGGCGATGTGGTTTTGGGTGGTCAAACCTATGGCCGCGTGCGTGCCATGTTGGACGAAAACGGCAAGCCCATCAAATCGGCTGGCCCATCGATTCCAGTTGAGATTCAAGGTTTGGTTGAAGTGCCGCAAGCTGGCGACGAATTTATGGTGATGACCGACGAACGTCGTGCCCGCGAAATCGCTACGTACCGTGCAGGCAAGGTGCGCAACACCAAGTTGGCCAAGCAACAAGCGTCCAAGCTGGAAAACATGTTCTCCGACATGACGTCTGGCGAAGTCAAGCTCTTGCCCATCATCGTCAAGGCCGATGTTCAAGGTTCGCAAGAAGCTTTGGCTGCGTCGTTGCTCAAGTTGTCTACTGCAGAAGTCAAGGTTCAGTTGGTGTACGCCGCAGTGGGCGGCATCAGCGAAAGTGATGTGAACTTGTCAATTGCCTCTAAGGCCGTGATCATTGGTTTTAACACGCGTGCAGATGCAGGTGCGCGCAAGTTGGCCGAGAACAATGGCGTGGACATTCGTTACTACAACATCATTTATGACGCGGTGGACGAACTCAAAGCGGCCATGTCCGGCATGCTCACGCCAGACAAGAAAGAAGAAGTCATCGGTACAGCCGAGATTCGCCAAGTGCTGCGCGTCAGCAAGATTGGTGCGATCGCGGGTTGTATGGTGACCTCTGGTTTGGTTCGTCGTTCTGCCAAGTTGCGTTTGTTGCGTAACAACGTGGTCGTCTTCACCGGCGAACTCGACAGCTTGAAGCGTTTCAAAGACGATGCCAAAGAAGTGAAAGAAAACTTCGAGTGCGGTTTGACCGTCAAGAACTACAACGACATCGTCGAAGGCGATGTGTTGGAATTCTTTGAAATCAAAGAGGTGGCACGTACGCTGTAAAGCGTGAGTGGCACTTTCAACAGGCAATCCAGCATGGCACGTAAACCGACCAGCACCCCCAACCGCAGCTACCAAGTGGCCGACCAGATCCAACGCGACCTGGCCGACTTGATCGCGCGTGAGTTGAAGGACCCACGCGTGGGCATGGTCACGCTGCAAGGTGTGGAAGTAACGCCGGATTACGCCCATGCCAAAGTGCACTTCAGCGTGTTGAATGGCGACCCTGTGAAAACGGGGGAGGGCTTAAACCAAGCTGCAGGTTTTTTGCGCAATGGCTTGTTCAAGCGCTTGCACATCCACACCGTACCCACTTTGCACTTTGTGTACGACCGCACGCCAGAGCATGCGTCAGACATGAACGCTTTGATTGCCAAGGCAGTCGCTTCCAAAGCGAAGGACGACTGACTTGAGCACCGCAGCCACCAGTCCACGTGTGCCACGCGCACGGGTACAACGACGCCCTGTGCATGGTGTGTTGTTGCTGGACAAGCCCATCGGTTTGTCGAGTAACGATGCCCTGCAAAAAGCCAAGTGGTTGTTGCGTGCCGAAAAAGCAGGCCACACAGGCACGTTAGACCCATTGGCCACCGGTGTGTTGCCCTTGTGTTTTGGCGCGGCTACCAAATTCAGTCAGCTCCATTTAGACGCTGACAAGACCTATGAAACTACGGTTCGTTTAGGTGTGAAAACCACCACAGCCGATGCCGAAGGCGAAGTCATTTCAGAGCGCCCCGTCGCGTGTACTGCTGGGCAAGTGGTGGAAGTGCTCGACCGTTTCATGGGGCCAATTACACAAGTGCCGCCCATGTACAGCGCTTTGAAAAAAGACGGCAAACCTTTGTACGAGTATGCGCGTGCAGGTGAAACCGTTGAGCGCAAGGCACGCCATGTGGTGATTCACGACTTAGAGCTGTTAGAGATGCAGATTGAGGGTGGCGCGCCATTTTTGCGTTTGCGTGTGACGTGCAGCAAAGGTACTTACATCCGCACCTTGGGCGAGGACATTGCCGAAGCCTTGGGCTGTGGCGGCCATTTGAGCGCTTTGCGCCGAGTGGTGACAGGACCGTTTGACGCTTCAGCGTGCGTGACTTTGGAAGACTTGACGGCCATGGACGAGCCCCAGCGCGAGGCCCGTTTGATGCCTGTGCAGTGCTTGCTGCCCGATCACACAACCGTCACGTTGGATAGCGAAAATTCTGGTCGATTCTTAAGCGGCGTCCGTCGTCGCGGTGCTTGGCCTGATCTGGACCGCGTGTCTGTGTTTGGAGAAAACCCTTTTGCTTTGCTGGGCAGCGCCCATGTGAAAGCAGGAGAACTGATTCCGGGACGATTGTTGAGTCCCCTTGAAATTCAACAAATTTTGGAAAGATCGCCTGTCAACCAGCCCGTGCTGGCTCAGCAGGTATAAATGAAGAGAGAAGCATGACTAAACAAATCCGAAACATCGCGATCATCGCCCACGTTGACCACGGTAAAACCACCATGGTCGACCAGTTGCTGCGTCAATCCGGCACGTTTGCTGAGCACGAAAAAGTGGTCGACACCGTGATGGACAACAACGCCATTGAACGCGAGCGCGGCATCACCATCTTGGCCAAGAACTGCGCCGTGAGCTGGGAAGGAACGCACATCAACATCGTTGACACCCCGGGTCACGCGGACTTCGGCGGCGAAGTCGAACGTGCGTTGTCGATGGTCGACGGTGTGGTGTTGTTGATCGACGCGCAAGAAGGCCCGATGCCTCAAACCCGTTTCGTGACCAAGAAGGCTTTGGCCTTGGGCTTGAAGCCCATCGTGGTGGTGAACAAAGTGGACAAGCCGGGTGCGAACCCAGACAAAGTGGTGAACGCCGCTTTTGACCTGTTCGACAAACTTGGCGCTACCGACGAGCAACTCGACTTTCCTGTGGTGTATGCCTCGGGTATCAACGGCTGGACCTCGATGGAAGAGGGCGCACCAGGTGAGCAGTGGGGCCCCGACATGTCGGCCCTCTTCAACACCGTGTTGAAGCACGTGCCACCCCAGCAAGGTGACCCTGATGCACCGTTGCAATTGCAAATTTCCGCGCTTGACTTCTCCACCTTCGTGGGCCGTATCGGCGTGGGCCGTATCAGCCAAGGCACCGTCAAGCCCATGATGGATGTGCTGGTGATGGAAGGCCCAGATGGCACAGCCATTAAAGGTCGTGTCAACCAAGTGTTGAAGTTCCAAGGCTTAGACCGTGTGCAAGCCACCGAAGCTGGCCCTGGCGACATCGTGTTGATCAACGGCATTGCCGACCTCAACATTGGTGTGACCGTGACGGATCCGTCCAACCCAGCGCCGCTGCCGATGCTCAAGATTGACGAGCCCACCCTGACCATGAACTTCTGCGTGAACACCAGCCCCTTGGCCGGTCGCGAAGGCAAGTACGTCACCAGCCATCAAATCTGGGACCGACTGCAAAAAGAACTGCAGCACAACGTGGCTTTGCGCGTCAAAGAAACCGATGAAGAGGGCGTGTTTGACGTGGCAGGTCGCGGTGAATTGCACTTGACCATTCTGTTGGAAAACATGCGCCGCGAAGGCTACGAGTTGGCTGTGTCTAAACCCCGTGTTGTTTACCGTGACGTGAATGGCGAGCGCCATGAGCCTATCGAATTGGTCACCGCTGACATCGAAGAAACCCATCAAGGCGGCGTCATGCAAGCTTTGGGCGAGCGCAAAGGCGAACTCGTCAACATGGAACCCGATGGCCGTGGTCGCGTGCGTTTGGAATACCGCATTCCTGCGCGCGGTTTGATTGGTTTCACCAACGAGTTCTTGAACTTGACACGTGGTTCAGGTTTGATTTCCAACATCTTTGACAGCTATGAGCTGCACAAAGGTGAAATTGGTGGTCGTAAAAACGGTGTGTTGATCTCTATGGACGATGGTGAAATCTTCACCTACGCCTTGGGCAAGTTGGACGACCGTGGTCGCATGTTCGTCAAGGCGAACGACCCTGTTTACGAAGGCATGATTGTGGGTATCCACAGCCGTGACAACGACTTGGTGGTCAACGCCACACGTACCAAACAGCTGACCAACTTCCGCGTGTCTGGCAAAGAAGACGCGATCAAGATCACGCCGCCGATTGACCTCACACTCGAATACGGTGTTGAATTCATTGAAGACGACGAGTTGGTCGAGATCACGCCTAAGAGCGTGCGTCTGCGTAAGCGCTTCTTGAAAGAGCACGAGCGCAAGCGCAACAAGTAATCCACTTGTTTTGCACGAAAAGCCGAGGTTATCCTCGGCTTTTTTATTGAAGAAAATACGCTTTTTCATTTAGGAGCAGGCATGTCCACTTACACCACCGATATTCATGCCGAACGCGTGGGCCATTTAGGCTTGATCACGCTCAACCGTCCCAAGGCTTTGAACGCTTTGTCGTTAGCAATGGTGCGTGAGTTGAACCACGTGTTGCAAGCGTGGCAAGACGATGCGCAGGTGATGGCTGTGGTGGTGCGCGGCAGCAACAAAGAAGGCCCGTTTGGCGGATTTTGTGCAGGCGGCGACATTCGCTATTTCCACCAAGCTGCGCTCAGCGGCGATGTGGCGCTGGAAGACTTCTTCACCGAGGAATACAGCCTCAACCATTTGATTCAAAACTACCCCAAACCCTACATCGCCTTGATGGATGGCATCGTCATGGGCGGCGGCATGGGGATCAGCCAAGGCGCTGCATTGCGGGTGGTCACCGAGCGCACCAAGATGGCCATGCCTGAAACGCACATTGGTTTGTTCCCAGATGTGGGCGGCGGTTATTTTTTGGGCCGCTGTCATGGTCCCATGTGTCCAGTCCACATGGGCGAATATTTGGCGCTGACGGGCTATGTGTTGTGCGGCGGCGAATCGCTGCATGTGGGCTTGGCAGATGTGTGCGTAAACTCGGCTGCATTGCCTGCGATGTGGGACACATTGCACCAGCAAAATTGGGCGAGTGGCGAGGCTGTGGTGGCTTGGTGGCGTCAACAAAGCCAGGTGACGACAGAGCAAGCTTTGGCCGTTTCGCCCACATGGCAGAGCGCGTCCATCGACACAGTGTTTGGCTTACCCACGGTGGCTGCGATAGAGCAAGCCTTGCAGTGCGCAGATGAGTGGTCGGTGCACACCTTGAAGGCTTTGCAGCATCAGTCGCCCTTGATGTTGTGCGTCACTCTAGAGCAAATTCGCCGTGGCCGCAGCATGACACTGGCTGACGATTTGCGCATGGAGCGTGATTTGGTGCGTCATTGTTTTCAAACGGATCATCTGTCTCGCAGAGGTGTCAGCAGCGAAACGGTGGAGGGCATTCGCGCTTTGGCGGTGGATAAAGACCACGCACCTAAATGGCAACCCACGCGCATTGCCGATATCACGCCTGAGATGGTGCTGCCGTTTTTCGAAAGTCCTTGGCCAGCATCTGCGCACCCATTGCGCCATTTGAACTAAGCAACGCTGCATTTATTGGCTGCGTGCTTTTGCAGTGCTTCAATACGTTGTTAAGGCGGCAGAGTGTAAAGTGGGATGTCTTTTTTGCTAGCTAGCTTGTCGAGTTGTGCACGTGTTTGCGAAGATAAGAATTGGGCAATTGATTCATGCGTGTCGCGTTTGTGCATTTGCGTTGCAGCTTGTTTTGGTAAGCCGGCAGCTTCGCACAAACGTATGGCAAAGTGCGGCTCTAGTGCAGCCAAGGCGACCCGTCCGTTTTTACAGGGGTAGACCTTGTAGCCGGCATGTGCTCCACCCACATCGCCATTGGGTGCTGTTAGGCCCCATGTGCGAGGCAGGGCCAGATAGCCAGATGCCTCACTCAAGGCCACTTGGTGGAACACGCCTTTGCCATGCGTTTTGCCTGGGCGTTGACGCAACAGCAAGGCCTTAAGAACCGCCTCAGTGGTGAACAAAGAGCCACCCATGTCGGCATACAAGCTTGCTGGCATCGCTAAACCATTCACCAAGCCGCTGTCTGCTTGGTAGGTTAAATCATGGCCTGCTTCTTCAGCACGGTCGCCTGAGGCCCCCACGATGCTCACCAAGCACAAGGTGGGGTAGCGAATGTGTAGCTCTTTCCAAGCTAGCCCAAGCTTGACTAAAGCTGAGGGCCGGAAGGACGTGATGAGCACATCGGTGTTTGCCAGTTGCTTGTGAAGCACCGCTTGGCCGCGCTCAGATTTCAAATCCGCTTGCAACACTTTCAAGCCCATGTGCATTTTTTCATAGGCTGCAGGCTTATAAATTCTCATAGGATCTGCCGTGCCCCTGCCTAAAGGTGCGAGTGGTTCGAGCTTGGTGCACCGAGCTCCCATAGCCTGCAATCGCATCACAGCGGCTGGGCCTGGTAGGTTCAAAGCAAGGGTGAGGACCCGTACCCCTTTCAGGGGCAAGACAGATGATGAGGTGTTTTGTGCAGCAACAGTCATTTACCCATTATCGGGCCGCGACAGGGTCTACGCCCGTTTGACGAATCGTCTCAGCCACTTCGGTGGATTGGAAGAATTTAATCAGCTGTTTAGCCGTGTCTTGTTCGGTTGAGCCCTCCACCAAACCAGCGGAAAAGAAGATCGTTTGCTGAACAGATTCGGGCAGCGTGCCAATGAAATCCAGCTCTTTGAAGTAAATCAACTCGCTCACTTGTTGAAAACCTAGCTCAGCATCACCACGCGCCACAACAGCGCCGACGCGCTCGCTCATGATTTTCTTGGCAGTGTCCTTGAGTTGTTCAGCTACGCCAAGTTTGGGAAACAACTCGGTCGATAAATACGTGCCACTCGCGCTGGCCGAGTAGGCAATGGATTTGGCGTTGAGCAAGGTTTGCTTCAAAGCCGCGACCGTGCTGATGTCAGGCTTTGGGGTACCCTTTCGCACAGCCGCACCAATCTGCGAGCGCACCAAGTCCACGCGAGTGCCTTGGATGACATTGCCGTTTTTGATCAAGGCCTCAAGACCAGCATCTGACAGGATGACCAGGTCAAACTTTTCACCACGCGAAAAGCGGGTGGGAATGGAGTCTGGCGCGTTGCCAATAGATGCACCAAACGCACTGACGACTTTGTGGCCAGTTTGCTTTTCAAATTCGGGCACGAGTTTTTTGTAGGCTTCTGTAAACGCGCCCGAGGTGATCACGCGAATCTCTGCGGCTTGTGCCACTTGCGATGCAGCAATGAATAAACCAAAGCCAACGAACAGTAGGCGGCGAGTGATGCTGTGAGGTGCGAATGTCATGTGCTGTCTCCGTTAATTTCTTGTTTTATTCGCCCGTGATTTTCCGCTCACGAATCACACGTCCCCATGTGGCTGACTCTTTGGCGATGTACTTAGCCAATTCATCGCGTGTACTGGGCAGCGGTGTCAATCCGTGGCTATTGAGTTGTTCCAACACATCAGGGGACTTCAACGCTTTGACCAGCTCTGTGTTCCAGCGGTCCAAAATGGACGCAGGCACTTTGGAAGAAGCCACAAAAGCGTACCAGTTGGTCGCGCTGAAGCCAGGGTAGCCAGACTCGGCCACGGTTGGTATTTTCGGCAGCTGCTTCAATCGTTGCTGACCGGTGCTGGCTAAAGGAATTAGCTTGCCCGTCTCGATATAGGCCTGCGAGGTAGAGAAGGTCGAAAAGTAGGCTGCGACGCGACCACCCAGTAAATCTTGCAAAGCAGGTGCGCCGCCTTTGTAAGGCACGTGCACGGTCTCGATGCCCGCCATGTCATCGAGTAATTCACCGGCGAGATGAGATGCGGAGCCTGGGCCTGTCGACGCATAGTCGAGTTTGTTGGGGTATTTCTTGGCGTAGGCAATGTACTCAGCAAAAGTTTTGATTCCCGTACCCGAATGCACCACCAAAACGTTAGGAAAGTTCACGCCCATGGTGATGGGGGCGAGGTCTTTCACAGGGTCGTAGGGTAGCTTCATCATGTGCGGCGCGATCGTGAGCGGCCCCACTGAGCCAAACAAGATCGTGCTGCCGTCGGTCGGTCCATTGGCTGCAAACTGATGCGCAATGTTGCCTCCTGCGCCGCCACGGTTGTCGATGACCACAGAGGCGCCAATGTTTTCACCGAGCTTTTTGGCAATGATGCGCGCAGCTGTGTCTGCCGCGCCACCTGCCGCAAAACCCACCACCATGGTGATGGTTTTCTTTGGAGGAAATTCCTGTGCATATGCGGTGAGTGCAGAAAAACCCAGAGCCAGCAAGACGCAATTATTAAGGAAGCGACGTTTGTTCATGGTTGTCTCTTTTTAAATCATTCGCTGCCCAAACCAAGTTGGTTGGGCTGTCGTTTTTCCACTGCAAAACGCAACAAAGTTGCGGTTCGAAAAATACCGTGTGCAAATTTTCCATAGGGCAGTGTGGCAAAAAAGGCCATTACTACTCCTAAATGGATGGCCAGCAAAGCTGGCAGTGCAGCGCTGTCGCGTCCTAACCAAAGCGCGAGGCCAGTTAAGCTCGTGAAAAACAGCAAGGCAATGAAGCCCAAGTCCATTGGCTTTTGAGCCGAATCGCCATGCAAGGGGTGGCGTTGTAAATTAAGTGTGAACAAAGCGGCCGAACCCAGCAACAAACTCACACCACCAACAGCACCCAAGACTTTAGGTAAGCTTGGCAAGTCATAAGGTGCTACCAAGCCAAACGCGTAGTGATACACCGTGGCTAAGCTGGTCGCCGCAAAGCACAGCATGAACCCGTAGAAGGTGAGGTGGTGTGCGCGACGGCGCGAGAGCGTGAAGGCATCGTCTTCGTTGTTGCAGCCTTCACCGTGACCACCATCCAAATACTTCAAACGCAGTACGTCTTGGGTGGCTTCGCTGGTTGCAGGCACACTCAGTGCAGCACCGCTGGTGGCTGGTGTGATGTCGCCCCAGAATCGTCGCACACCCAGTGTGAGAGCCAAGGTTGCAAACAAGAACACGGTGCGAACAAACTCACCAACAAGTTATGCGGAAACAGGTTGTAGAAGTTGCCGCCTAAGTTGTTTGACAACAAGGTGCCATTTATTTGCAAGGCCAGCAGCAAGAACAGCGACAAGCCTGCGGCCAGTGCCAAAGATATAGTGAGTCCGTTGCGTTTGTAGAGAGCACCTAACGCGGGAGGCCATGCATAGTCGGCATAAGTTTGTGCGCGCACTTGCGCCATCGCTTGCGGCACGTTCACCGCAAACTCGTGGGGTGGTGCGTACTGGCAAGCATGTAAACAAGCGCCGCAGTTATGACACAGGTTGGCAAGGTAATGAATGTCGGCTTTTACAAATTCCAAACGCCGAGTCATAGCGGGAAACATGGCGCAAAACCCCTCGCAGTAGCGACAGGCATTGCAAATTTGCAGTTGCCGTGCCACTTCGGTTTCAGGTGCAGACAGCACGACGTTTCCATTGGCCAGAGCGCGGGCATCGCGGGTGAGGGCATCAAGCGCTTGCATGTGTCACCTCCTTGGAAGCTGAAGCAGCTTTAGCAGCTTGCGTGCCTGCAATGCGGCCAAACGCTGTGCCAATCGACATGCCCACGCCTGCGGTGTAGCCCTTGCCAAGCACATTGCCAGACATCATTTCGCCCGCCACAAAGAGGTTGTCGCTTGGTACATCGTTGAAGCGAACTGCAGCAGTTTCATCCGTCTTCAGGCCTAGGTATGTGAAAGTAACACCTGGTCGCAAGGCATAGCCGTAGAACGGGCCAGTGTCCACAGGGCGAGCCCAATGGGTTTTGGCCGGCGTCACACCCTCGGTCTGGCAGTCGTCCAAGGTGGTGTGGTCAAACGTGCCAATGCGGCACGCATGGTTGTAATCGTTGAGCGTTTGCATGAAGTTATCCACGGGCAAGCCGAGTTTTTGTGCGAGCTCTGACAGAGTGTTGGCCTGCACCCCAGGAAATACCGGTGGCATGAAGCGGCCAATCGCCTTGGCGTCGATGATGGAATAGCCTATTTGGCCTGGCTGCTGCGCCACCAAGCGACCCCAAATCGCGTAGCGCTTGGGCCAGAAGTCTTCGCCTTCGTCATAGAAGCGTTGGCCATCGCGATTGACCACAACGCCCAATGACACGCAATCAATGCGTGTGCAAATGCCGCCGTCATATAACGGGGCACGTGCGTCAATCGCCACCATGTGGGCTTGTGTGGGATCACCAATGCTGTCTGCCCCATGCGCCAGCATGTGTTTGAGTAACACGCCTTTGTTGAATTGTGTGCCACGGATAAGGAAGTTGTCAGCGGGCCATTCGCCGCGCTCGTTTTGGCCCCACGCTTCGCGCAGCCATTCACGGTTGGACTCGAAGCCACCAGATGCAAGCACACAGGTCTTAGCGGTAATGCGTTCGTTACCCACATAGGCAGCAATGAAGCGGCCGTCTTGAATATCGAGCCTATCTACGGGCGCGTTGTATCGAATTTGAACCCCCAGTTTTTCAGCACTGCGGTAATACGCGTTGACCAAAGCTTTACCGCCGCCCATGAAAAAAGCGTTGGTGCGCGCCACATGCAGAGCGCCAGAGAGCGGCGGTTGAAAGTGCACACCCTGCTTACGCATCCAGTCGCGGCATGTGGAAGAAGCGCGGATAACCAGGCGCGCAAGTTTTTCGTTGGTCAAGCCGCCAGTGACTTTGAGCAAGTCTTGCCAATACTCTTCCTCTGGGTAAGTCTCTACCAGTACGTCTTGCGGTGTGTCATGCATGCAGCGCAGATTGCGTGTGTGGCTAGAGTTGCCGCCGCGCCATTCCCGCGGGGCTGATTCGAGCATCAAGACAGATGCACCCGCTTCAGCCGCCATGAGCGCTGCACATAGGGCTGCATTGCCGCCGCCAATCACCAGAATGTCGAGTTGAGTTGTACCAGATAGGGTTGTCATGAAAGAGAGTGGGTACTCAAATGGTTATGTTGAGAAGTGTAATATCCACTCCAATTATTTCTTTTTACGCATCAATCGAGGCTTAGAGTTATTGGGTTTGAAGTGTTCATTTTCAATTAACTCTAAAAACGCTTGCGCTGCTGGTGATAGCCTCGTGTTTCTGCTGCGAAGCAACGTTACCCTTCTTCTAATATTGATGAAGGCAGGATGTGCCGTTGAGCCGATTGCCTAGTTTGGCAAGTTGGTAGTCCATGAACACACGTGTAGCCATGAAGTTCAGCGGCTTTGTTGAAGCCCCCAAGCTCAGCGGTTACCACTTTTGCTTGAACGCCAGCAAAATCAATTTTTCACAAGCTCATTGTGATTGAATATGGAGAAAAGATTTTCCTAAAGTACGTCTCGAAAATTGGATCGTTTGCAGGTTACAATATGACCATCGGGGCGTAGCGCAGCCTGGTAGCGCATCTGGTTTGGGACCAGAGGGTCGTAGGTTCGAATCCTATCGCCCCGACCATAAAAACAAAAAAGGCCTCGAATTTCGAGGCCTTTTTTTATTTCTGTCCGTAGCTCAGTTGGATAGAGCAACAACCTTCTAAGTTGTGGGTCACAGGTTCGATTCCTGTCGGACAGGCCACTTTTTCAAGCCGCTGCTCAGTTGAATAACCAATCAGGGTTCAACACCACATAGCAGTGCTTTTCGCCCAACAGCTGTCCCTCAGGGCTTACACAAAAATTAGACCGACGATACTTCCTCTCGTCGGTCAAAACGTAAGAGCGATAAATCTCTTTGCTTTTGAGCCCTGTTTTGTCTTTAGGGTGCAGCATCATCAAGCGTGTTGAACCACATTCTCCCTTTTTGATACAAGCTTTCTCAGCCTTCACATCGGTATAAAACTCAATGTAAATCGCCCCAGGGAACTTGGTGTTGGGCTTGGCTACCTTGATCATGCAGGGCATGTCTTGAGCTCGGGTTAGACCCATGCGGTCAGCGAATGTGTTCATCTCTGCCAGAACTGTTTCGCGGTATTTGGTCTTGATGGTTTTGTAGCAAACAAAGTAATCCGCATACGTGTTGGTGAATACCACAGGCGTTAGCGGCCGGTTATTGCCATCGAGCTTGATAACCTCTGAGTCATAAATCGCACTGACGGCAGGCACTGCAGGTTTCTTCTCCTCTTTGCCGTGACCACCCCCGTGGCCATCATCTTTCTTCTTCTCGTCCTTTTTAGGTGGAGCACCGTGACCGTCGTCCTTCTTCTCCTCTTTCTTCTTAGGCTCACCATGGCCATCGTCTTTTTTACCGTGATCGTCTTTTTTAGGCGGTTCGGGTGGTTCTGGGAATGGGGCTTTGGGGATGGGCTCAGGCTCTTCAAACTTGGGCTTCGCCACACGTTTGTAAACATAGCCACTGCGGCCTTGCTCACCTGCTTCCTCAACATAGTCGAATTTAGGCTTGGGTGGTTCCTCCTTGGCTGCTGGCTTTTTTGGCGCGTCACTGGCGAATGCAGGCGCGCCAATTAGGCTTGTTAAAACAAGCATTGCAGCAAGAAGGGGAACAGAAGAAAAACGCATATCCCTAGAAGATCGGCCTCTCATGCGTGGGCTTTAGCCCCATATGTAAAAAAGGCCTCAGGGAACTGTATAGCAGGTGGTGTCAGTGTGCAGCTTGCCTTTGTCGGTCACACATTGCTGAGAAATAAGTTTGCGCGACATGTCTGATAAAAAGTAAGAGCGGTACAGCACCTTGTCTTTAGGAATTAGGCTGATACTGCGAAATACGGGGCACTGCTCGTTCCGCACACAGGCGGTCAAGCGTTGTTCATTGACATAGAGGTGTATGTTGATACGGCCAGGTGTAAGACTTTTGTCCGTGCCAATACTCACCACGCAAGCATCACCTTTGACAAAAGGCAGCTCGACCAATTCAGCAAAGTAGTTCATCTCGGCCACCAAGAGTTCACGAAACCAGGGGGCAACGATGCCTTTGCAATCAAAGTAATCGAGCTTGGTGGTGTGCACCATGATTTCAGCGTATGGGCGATTTTTGGGGCCTAGAAGCAACATAGGTTCAGCCCCAGTTTGCGGGGGGCGAGCCAACAAAGCGCGTGATGCAG
>CAJBHE010000024.1 GCA_903952885.1 uncultured Burkholderiales bacterium | reverse complement strand
GTGGTACGGCGACAAGCAAAGTTGCGTATGCATCAACTCTGGGGAACTCGATGGCCTTAACCAAAAAGCTGCGGTCAATAAAGTAGCTGAGTTGCTCTTTGCAAAAGGCTTGGGCGAGAAAAAAACTACCTGGCGTTTGCGCGACTGGGGCATCAGCCGTCAGCGCTATTGGGGTACGCCCATTCCAATCATCCACTGCGACGAACACGGCGCAGTGCCTGTGCCTGAAAAAGAACTGCCCGTGGTGCTGCCGCAAGACTGCATCCCCGATGGCTCTGGCAATCCGTTGCACAAGCACGAAGGTTTCCATGCGGGTGTGACTTGCCCCGTGTGCGGCAAAGCTGCCCGCCGCGAGACCGACACGATGGACACCTTTGTGGATTCGTCGTGGTACTTCATGCGCTACTGCGACCCCACCAACACCGATGCGATGGTGGCTGAGGGCGCGCAGTACTGGGCGCCGATGGACCAATACATTGGCGGCATTGAGCACGCGATTTTGCATTTGCTCTACGCCCGTTTTTGGACCAAGGTCATGCGCGACATGGGGCTGGTCAAAGTGGACGAGCCGTTCACCAAGCTGCTCACGCAGGGCATGGTGCTCAACCACATCTACTCACGCCGTACCGCCAAAGGTGGCAAAGACTATTTCTGGCCACACGATGTCGAGCTCGTGCTCGACGACGCAGGCAAAGTGGTGGGGGCCAAGCTTAAGAACGAAGCCGATAGCAGCGATGGCAAATTGCCCGTGGGTACGCCTATCGACTACGAAGGCGTGGGCACCATGTCCAAGTCCAAGAACAACGGTGTGGACCCGCAAGACCTGATCGAGCGCTACGGCGCAGACACCGCGCGTCTGTACACCATGTTCACCGCGCCGCCCGAAGCCACCTTGGAGTGGAACGATGCGGCCGTGGAAGGCAGCTACCGTTTCTTGCGCCGCGTGTGGAACTTTGCGCACAAGCATGAAGCCACCCTCAAAGCCGCCACAGCTGGCGACTTGAGCGTCGCCAAGCCTCGCAAAGAAGCTGCTGATCTGCGTCGTGAAATGCACGTGGTGTTGAAGCAAGTCAGCTACGACTACGACCGCATGCAATACAACACGGTGGTGTCTGGCTGCATGAAGTTGCTCAATGCCTTGGAAGATTTCAAGGCCGATGGCAGCGATGGCGACAACGCGGTGTTGTGTGAAGGCGTGTCTGTTTTGCTGCGCATGCTCTACCCAGCTTGCCCGCACATCACGGCCAATTTGTGGACAGAGCTGGGCTATGCAGCCAAGACTGGCGACTTGCTAGACACTGCTTGGCCTGAAGTCGACGAAAGCGCGTTGCAACGCGACGAGTTGGAACTCATGCTGCAAATCAACGGCAAGCTGCGAGGCTCCGTCACCGTCAGCGCCACGGCCAGCAAAGAGCAAATCGAGCAAGCGGCTTTGGCCACCGAAGCCTTCATCAAGCAAGCGGACGGCGCTGCACCGAAGAAGGTCATTGTTGTGCCTGGCCGCTTGGTCAACATCGTTGTTTAAAGGCTGATATGCACAGTACACGCCGAACTTGGTTGATGTCCACCGCCCTCACTGCAGGGCTGGCGGGGTGTGGGTTTGAGCTGCGCAAGCCGCCGCGTTACGCGTTCAGCACGCTTTTCAGTAGCATCCCAATCGTGTCGCCATTTGGCGTGAAGCTCAAGCGCAGCTTGGAGTCTTCAGGGCAAGTGGAAGTGATCACCGAGCCGCGCCAAATTGAACGCGCTGAAGTGATTTTTGATCAGCTGTTTGAGTTGCGTGAAAAGGTGGTTGTCGGCCGTACCTCAACCGGCGCGATTCGCGAATATCAGCTGCGTTTGCGTTATCGTTTTCGTGTCCGTTCCAAGAATGGCATTGAGTTGATTCCCGACACGGAAATCACACTCAACCGAGATATCAATTACACCGAAACTGGCGCTTTGTCTAAAGAGTCCGAAGAGGGCTTGCTCTATCGCGACATGGAAAACGACTTGGTGTTGCAAATCCAACGTCGCTTGGCCGCGATTCGTCAGATCTAACGATGCAAGTCGCCAGCGCTCAATTTGCCAATCATTTGCAAGCACAAGCTAGCAAGGGTTTGCGCAGCCTCTACACCTTTCATGGTGACGAGCCGCTGTTGCAGCAAGAGGCGCTAGATGCTTTGCGCACTAACGCGCGTGCACAGGGATATACCGAGCGCAATGTGTTTGCAGTGGCAGGTGCTCATTTCGATTGGGGTGAGGTGTTGGCCGCAGGTGGCTCGATGAGTTTGTTTGCCGACAAGCAGCTGATTGAAATTCGCATCCCCTCAGGCAAGCCTGGCAAAGAAGGCAGTACAGCTTTGCAGCAAATTGCAGAGTTGGCGGTAGGCAATGACAGCACACTCACCGTGGTGCTGTTGCCTCGCCTCGACAAGGCCACCAAAAGCTCAGCATGGTTCAGTGCCTTAGAGAACAACGGCATCAGCGTGCAGATTGACCCAATTGAGCGTCACGTGTTGCCTACATGGATTGCGCAGCGCTTGGGCGCACAGCTGCAACGCGTGGCTGCGGGTGAAGCGGGTCAACACACCTTGCAGTTTTTTGCGGAGCGTGTGGAAGGCAACTTGCTGGCCGCGTACCAAGAAATTCAAAAGCTTGCCCTGCTGTATCCAGAGGGTGAGTTGAGTTTCGAGCAAGTAGAGCGTGCCGTGCTTAACGTGGCGCGGTATGACGTGTTCAAACTCTCAGAGGCTGTGCTCAGCGGCCAACCCTTGCGCGTGCAGCGCATGCTCGATGGCTTGAAGGCCGAGGGTGAAGCCGAGGTGCTGGTGCACTACGCACTGGCCGAAGAAATTCGCGCCTTGAAGCGCGTCAAAGATGCCGTAGCCTCTGGCAAGGCTTTGCCTATGGCCTTACGCGAGCAGCGCATTTGGGGCCCACGCGAGCGTTTGTTTGAACGCGTGTTGCCTCGCTTGAGCGTTGTGATGCTCGAAAAATTATTGCAGTCCGCCCATCAGGTCGACGGCATTGTCAAAGGTTTGAAAACGCCAGAGTGGCCGGCTGACAACTGGCAAGCCCTGCACCGTTTGGCCATGCGTTTGTGCCGCGCTTGTATGCCGCGCAACGCTTAATTAGGAAACACACATGACGACTCTCAACGTTGCCGACCACATGAACGCGCTTGGGCGCCAGGCCAAAACAGCTTCAGCGCAAATGGCCAAAGCCTCTGCGGCCGTCAAGAACACCGCCTTGCGCAAGTTGGCCGCTTTGCTGCGTGAAAACATAGCTGCGCTGCAAATTGACAACGCCAAAGACATTGAGCGCGCCATTGCCGCTGGCTTAGACGCCCCCATGGTAGACCGCTTGAAGCTCACGCCGAAAGTGTTAGAAACCTGCGCACAGGGCTGCGAACAACTCGCCGGCATGCCTGAGGTGATTGGCGAAATCACAGGCTTGAAAGAGCAACCCAGTGGCATTCGTGTGGGCCAAATGCGCGTGCCTTTGGGCGTGTTTGGCATGATTTTCGAAAGCCGCCCCAACGTGACGATTGAAGCTGCATCGTTGTCCATCAAGAGCGGCAATGCGTGCATCTTGCGCGGTGGCTCGGAAGCGATTGACTCCAACAAAGCCTTAGCCAAGTTGGTGCAACAAGCTTTGAGCGAAAGTGGCTTGCCCACCGATGCCGTGCAGCTGGTGCAAACCACCGACCGCGAAGCCGTGGGTCATCTCATTGCCATGCCTGAGTTTGTGGATGTCATCATTCCTCGTGGTGGCAAGGGCTTGATCGAGCGCATCAGTCGTGATGCCAAAGTACCCGTCATCAAACACTTGGACGGCAACTGCCACACCTATGTGGATGACCCTTGCGACATCGCCATGGCCGTGACTGTCGCCGACAACGCCAAGACCCAAAAATACAGCCCCTGCAACGCCAGTGAAAGCCTAGTGGTGGCTCGCGGCGTCGCGGCCGAGTTCTTGCCCAAGATTGGCGCGATCTACGCCGCCAAAGGCGTGGAGATGCGTTGCTGCCCAGTGGCCAAAGCCATCCTCACACAGGTCATAGGGGCTAACCTCAAGGATGCGACCGAGCAAGATTGGTTTGAGGAATACCTCGGCCCGATCATCAGTGTCAAAGTGGTGGACGGTTTAGATGCAGCCATTGCGCACATCAACTATTATTCAAGCCACCACACCGAATCTATCCTCACGTGCGACCACATGCATGCCCAGCGCTTTTTGCGCGAGGTGGACTCGTCCAGCGTGATGGTGAATGCCAGCACACGCTTTGCGGATGGTTTTGAATACGGCTTGGGGGCCGAAATAGGCATTTCTACT
>CAJBHE010000023.1 GCA_903952885.1 uncultured Burkholderiales bacterium | reverse complement strand
TCGCTCAACGGCTTGCAGTTTGGGTTGATGTTGTTCTTGCTGGCCGCGGGCTTGACGCTCGTGTTTGGCATCATGGACATGATCAACCTCGCGCATGGCTCGCTCTACATGGTCGGCGCTTACCTGATTGCCACAGTGGCTGCGGCCACCGATTCTTTTTGGCTGGGGCTGGGCGCGGGTGTGGCGGGCGCTGCGCTGTTTGGCGTGTTGCTAGAAGTGTCTATCTTGCGCCGCCTGTATGAGCGTGACCACCTCTCGCAAGTGCTGGGCACCTTTGCCATCCTCTTGATGTGCAATGAAACCGTGCGCTTGATTTGGGGTGCACAGCCCATCACGCTCAACCCGCCTCCTGCATTGAGCGGCCCTGTGGAATTGGTGAGCGGATTTTTCTATCCGGCCTATCGCTTGTTCATCATTGGTGTGGGCTTAGCCGTCGCTTTGTTTTTGTATGTGCTCATCACGCGCACACGCGTGGGCATGCAAGTGCGTGCGGGTGCGGCCAACCGAGAAATGGCTTTGGCCATGGGCAGCAACGTGATGCGTTTGTTCACGGCAGTCTTTGGTGTGGGTGCCGCACTGTGCGCCATTGCGGGCGGCATGCTGGGACCACTGCTGGCAGTGCAAGTGGGCATGGGCGAGAGCATTTTGATTTTGGCGTTTGTGGTCATTGTCATCGGTGGCATTGGCTCGATACGCGGTGCGTTTTTGGGTGCGATGTTGGTGGGCGTGGTCGACACGGCAGGGCGCACTTTGGTGCCCATGGTGTTTGATTCTTTGCTCAGCGCCGAGGCCGCATCGAGTGCTGGTCCTGCTGTGGCGTCTATTCTGATTTACATGCTCATGGCCACGGTGTTGTTCTTTAAGCCGCGTGGTTTGTTTCCTACGCATGGCTAATTCTTCTTCGCGCACCTCGCTCGACCACGCTTTGCATTGGCGCTGGAGCTTACCTGCGTTGCTGCTGTTGGTGGCTATGCCATTTATCGCCAACGCAGTAGGCGAAGGTTTTTACATTGCACTTGCCAGCCGCATTTTGATTTTTTCTTTGGCTGCCACCAGCCTCAATTTCATTTTGGGTTTTGGCGGCATGGTCAGCTTTGGCCATGCGGCGTTTGTGGGCGTGGGCGCTTACAGCGTGGCCATCCTCACGCAAATGGGCATCACGGATGCGTGGGTGTTGTGGCCTGCGGCGATGGTGGTGAGCGCTTTGTTTGCTTTGCTGATTGGCGCGATCAGCCTGCGCACGCAGGGCGTGTACTTCATCATGATCACGCTGGCGTTTGCGCAGATGATTTACTACCTCACCATCTCCATCAAAGCCTATGGCGGTGACGATGGGTTGTCGCTTGCCGCTCGTTCGCAAATTCCGTTCGTAGACATCAATGACGAGACCACGTTTTATTACGTGGTGCTGGTTGTGTGCGTGGCCGCCATCTACGTCGTGGCCCGTGTGCTGAATTCGCGCTTTGGCCATGTGCTGCAAGCCATTCGTGAAAACGAAGTGCGCATGCAAGCGCTGGGCTATGCGGTGTACCGCTACAAGCTGGCCGCGTTTGTGTTGGCCTGTGCGTTGGCAGGCTTGGCCGGTGCGTTGCTGGCCAACCAAGGTGGGTTTGTGAGCCCTGCGCTCATGCAGTGGAGCCAGTCGGGCTTGTTGATGATGATGGTCATTTTGGGTGGCGTGGGCCACTTGTATGGCGGTGTGTGGGGCGCTGTGGTGTTCTTGCTGCTCGAAGAAACACTGAGCCACTTCACCATCCACTGGCAGCTGGGCCTGGGCGCTTTGTTGCTGCTCGTGGTGCTGTTGGCCCCCAATGGCCTCACCAGCGTGTTGCAACGCTTGCAGCGAAAGAGCCAGCCATGAGCGCGCCTTTGCTGCACGTCGACAACTTGGTCAAACGCTTTGGCGGTTTGGCTGCGACGGACCACGCCACGCTGCAAGTGAAGGCGGGTGAAATTCACGCACTCATTGGCCCCAATGGCGCGGGCAAGACCACACTGATTCATCAAATCTCTGGGGCCTTAGCGCCAGACGAAGGCCGCATTGTGTTTGATGGTGCAGACCTCACACACACGGCGATGTACCAACGTGCGCGTTTGGGGCTAGTGCGGTCGTACCAAATTACCAGCGTGTTCACGCGCCTCACGGTGCAAGACAACTTAGGCCTTGCCATTCAGGCGGGTGAGGGAGGTAGCTTCAAGTTTTGGCAAGCAGCCCGCAGCGAGCAAGCGCGTTATGCACGCGCCGCAGAAGTGGCCGAGCGTGTGGGCTTGCAGGCGCAGCTCATGCAGCCCGCAGGTGCGTTGTCGCACGGTGAGCAACGCCAGTTGGAAGTGGGCTTGGCATTGGCCACCTCACCGAAGTTGATGTTGCTCGATGAACCTATGGCCGGTATGGGCCCTGATGAATCTGAACGCATGGTGCAACTGCTGCAAAGCTTGCGCGGCCACACCACGCTGCTGCTGGTCGAGCACGACATGGATGCGGTGTTTCGTTTGGCCGACACCATTTCGGTGTTGGTGTCGGGTCAAGTCATTGCGTGCGGCACGGCAGAGCAGATCAAAAAAGACGCAGCTGTGAAGAGCGCTTACCTAGGCGACGAATAAATCATGAGCGCCTTGTTAGAAGTTCACGATTTGCACAGTGGCTATGGCAGCAGCCAAGTGTTGTTTGGCGTCAGCTTGTCCATCGAAGCGGGCGGTGTGTCCACCTTGCTGGGCCGCAACGGCATGGGCAAGACCACCACCGTGCGCTCTATCTTGGGCCTCACGCCACCGTTGGCAGGCACGGTGCGTTTTTGTGGCAAACGTGTGGAGGGCCATAGCCCCGACCGCATTGCACGCATGGGCCTGGCCGTGGTGCCCGAAGGCCGGCAAATATTCCCGACGCTCTCGGTGCAAGAAACCTGTTGGCCTTTGCTGCCAACCGCAGCAGCAGCACCCACCCATGGACGCTAGAGCGCG
>CAJBHE010000022.1 GCA_903952885.1 uncultured Burkholderiales bacterium | reverse complement strand
CGACAACGTGGCAGCCCCCTTCATCAACGTGGCCGCCAAACCCAAAGTGGCTGTGCTACGCGAGCAGGGCGTGAACTCTCACGTCGAGATGGCGTACGCTTTTGCCGAAGCCGGCTTTGATGCCTACGACGTGCACATGACCGACCTGCAAACTGGCCGCGCCAAGCTGCAAGACTTCAAAGGCTTGGTGGCGTGCGGTGGCTTCAGCTACGGCGACACCTTGGGCGCTGGCATTGGCTGGGCGCGCAGCATCACCTTCAACCCCGTGTTGTCTGAGCAGATGCAACAGTTCTTTGCACGCAGCGATACTTTCGGTTTGGGCGTGTGTAACGGTTGCCAAATGTTTGCCGAGTTGGCCGACATCATCCCTGGCGCAGAACACTGGCCGCGCTTCACCACCAACCAAAGCGAGCGCTTTGAAGCGCGTTTGAGCATGGTGGAAGTGTTGGAGTCACCCTCTTTGTTCTTCGCGGGCATGGCCGGTGCACGCTTGCCCATCGCCGTAGCGCACGGAGAAGGCTTTGCCAATTTCAGCCAACGTGGCAACGCCGCCCAAGTGTTGTCCGCCATGCGTTTTGTGGACAACCAAGGCGCAGCGACTGAAGCCTATCCGTTTAACCCCAACGGCAGTGCCGGTGGCCTGACCTCTGTCACCACAGCAGACGGTCGCTTCACGGCCATGATGCCGCACCCCGAGCGCGTGTTCCGCAATGTACAAATGAGCTGGACTGACTTGGCTGCGTCAGGTGGCGTGGATGCGTTCAGCCCTTGGATGCGCATGTGGCGCAATGCGCGCAAGTGGGTGGGTTGATTCACGACGCGCCAACCAAAAACGCAGCCGAGGCTGCGTTTTTTATTTCATCAAATAGCTCACCCGTTGCTTGATTTTGTCTTGCCACACCTTTGCTATGCCGGGTGTTTCAGCCAGTTGGCTCAACGCATCTAAATCGGGGCGGTGCTCACGCCAAAGCGTCATGGCTTGGTGCAGAGTAGTGGCTTGATTTGCGGCTTCAAATAACACCAAGCTGTCGCCTGGATTAACCGTGCCGGTTTGCAGCACGCGCCAGTACCAACCCGTGAGCAGGTGTTGGTCAATGAACAAAGCCATGCCGTCACAGCCAAAGCGCTCATCAATCTTCCAGCATGGGTTGCGCGGTTGGCAGACTTGAATCAGCGCTGAGCCGAGTTGCCACACATCGCCCAAACGTACATCGTGTTCATCTAAGTCGGCCGTGGCAATGTTCTCGCCCATGCTGCCGTGCACGAGCAAGGGCGCTGCTTCGGCAAACTTTGCAGCCAGCTTGGCGTAGTGGGTGCTGGGGTAAAGATGCACGGCTTTTTCGGGGCCGCCGTGCACACGCAGGTCAGCGTGTTGGTCGCCAGCAAAACCTTCAACGCCTAATTCGATGGGGGCTTGCACCGATGTTTTGTACATGGCCGTTGGTCGCCCTGACACAGGCAGAGGCTGAACTTGACCGATGAAGAGTGAAACATGGGCCATGAAGGTGTCCCGCATTAAGGACGAGTTTTATAAAACGTGATGGGTGACTCGACCATCTCTT
>CAJBHE010000021.1 GCA_903952885.1 uncultured Burkholderiales bacterium | reverse complement strand
GCGACAGGTCTGCCGAGTTGGGTGATGTCGCTGGCTCAGTGACGTCGTTGGTTAGGCACTTGCGGATGTGTTGAGCAGCTCAAGTTGGCTGCTGACACTACGTTGCGTCAAATGCGCCAAGGTTCTACGCGAATGGCCTTCAGGCGACAGGATTTCGCCTACACAAACTTTGGCATGAATGCCAGAGGTGCTGCTCATCACTTGGTGCAGGGATTGCACAAATCCAATGTCATCGATGAAGGCAGCTTTCAAACACCGCGCGCCTGTATGAGGGTGGGTGTAGCGGATGGCCAGAGGCTGCACAGGTATGTTGTGGCTGATAGCCGCTTCAAATAAATTGCCATGAAACAATTTGACCGAACCGCCTTCGCTGCTGGTGCCTTCAGGAAAGCCTGCCACGCAATAGCCGTGGTGCAGGGCGCTGGACAATTCATCCACCATGTTGCGCGCAGAGGCTGGCGAGCCACGGTTGACAAACACCACGCCACATCCAGTGGCGATGCTACCCACGATGGGCCAGCGTTTGACCTCTGCTTTGGCCACAAACACGCTGGGTTGGATGGTTTGAATGATCAGTGCATCGACCCATGACACATGGTTGGCCACTAGCAAGCGGGGGGCTGCATCAGGAGGCGCGGCCTTGAAGGGGGTTTTGTACACCACTTGGACACCCAACACGTCCAAGGTTCTTTGAGACCAGTTTCGAATCTCTTCAAGCTTTCTTTCTCGGCTCAAGCGAGGAAACTTGATCCATAAAATCCAGAAGGCATCGCCAAAGGTATAAAGGAGACGTAAATATTTAATAAACATGGTTTTTTATGAGCATAGTTTTGTTCTGTGACATTTTGGTGAACATATAAATTGGTTTTGTCACGAATATTTCATACAACCTTCGCGGTGAATTCATATGTGTTGTCAAGAATGCTCAGTATTGATTTACTAAGGACAGACCATGAAAGAACTGCCAAACCCCACTATGCCTTTATCGTTCATCGATGTGCCTCGGGGGTCACTTCATCGAAACGATCATGACACTCAAGAAGTTTCTGTCTCTGCCCAAAAAACTCAAGCACGTCCAGCCCTGATCGTTGAATGGGCCAAGCACCAAGATGAGGTGCGTGAGGCTCAGCGTCTGCGCTATGACGTGTTTGCCACCGAGATGGGTGCACGTTTGAAAGACAGCATACCTGGTCACGACATCGATTTATTTGATGACTTTTGTGAACACCTGATCATTCGCGACGACGTGTCTCAGCAAGTCATTGGCACTTACCGTGTGTTGACACCGGCTCAAGCCAAGCGCATTGGCAGCACCTATTCGGATTTGGAGTTTGATCTGACGCGTTTGCGTCAATACCGTGAACGCATGGTCGAGCTGGGTCGCAGCTGCGTCCACCCAGAGCACCGCCACGGTGGCGTGATCATGGCCTTGTGGGGTGCCTTGGCTGAATTCATGGTGCGCAACAAATTAGACGTGATGATAGGCTGTGCCAGCATTCCCATGTTGCACCAAGGCGTGGTGAGTGGCGAAGTGGCGGCCAGCATTTGGCACCAACTCAAGAAAACACATTTGGCTGACATTGAAAACCAAGTCACGCCGCGTTTGGCACTGCCCGTGGAGCAGTGGGAAGTTAATCCTGCGTTTGAGCCACCCGCGCTGATCAAAGGTTACTTGCGTTTGGGTGCCAAAGTATTGGGCGCACCGGCATGGGACCCAGACTTCAACACAGCCGACTTACCCATGTTGATGAAAATTAATGACATGCCCCCGCGTTATCGCAAACACTTCTTGGGCGCATGATGCATTACAGAGCCATCTTCATCTCCGATTTGCACCTTGGCACTCCCGGTTGCCAAGCTGAAGCTTTGCTGGACTTCTTGAAAGAGCACGAAAGCGACTATCTGTATTTGGTTGGCGACATCATCGATGGCTGGCAATTGCGCCGCCGTTGGTACTGGCCGCAAGCACACAACGACGTGATTCAAAAGCTTTTGCGCAAAGCGCGCAAAGGCACGCGCGTTATTTATGTGCCGGGCAACCACGATGAGTTTGCGCGCCATTTCTTAGACCACCATTTCGGTGGCATTGAAGTGTTGGAAGAGACGGTGCATCAAACCGCCGACGGTCGCAAGCTGTGGGTCATCCACGGCGATTACTTTGATGCCGTGGTGCAGCAAGCCAAGTGGTTGGCCTATGTGGGCGACTATTTGTATGAATTCACCCTTAAGCTCAACCGTTACTTGAACAACATGCGCGGTCGTTTGGGCTTGCCATATTGGTCACTCTCGGCTTACCTCAAGCACAAGGTTAAAAAAGCCTTGAACTACGTCACCGATTTTGAAAAAGCTGTCGCGCATGAGGCAGCCAAACACGGTTATCAAGGCGTGGTGTGCGGTCACATTCACCGCGCTGAGATTCGTGATGTGGATGGTGTTTTGTATTGCAACGATGGCGATTGGGTGGAAAGCCGTAGCGCCTTGGTGGAAAGCGAATCTGGCGATTTATCGTTGATCTTTTGGGAAACTGAGCCGGTCATGGTTACCAACCCTGAATTGGTCAACGTGGCATGAATATTTCGCTATGAGTTGAATGCCTAAAGGTTTTTACTTTCTGATCGGTGCACAGTTTGCATCTGGTCTCGCTGATAACGCGCTACTCATCTTAGGTATCTACTTTCTCAACGAGCAGGGCTATCCGGGTTGGTGGGCGCCGTTGCTGAAGTTTTCTTTGACATTGGCCTATGTGTTGTTAGCCTCTTTGGTGGGGCCGCTATCGGATGCCTTTCCTAAGAACCGTTTGATGGCTTACATGAACGCACTCAAGATGGTGGGTGTGCTATTTCTGATCTTGGGCGTTCAACCCATGTGTGCATTTGCTTTGATCGGACTCGCTGCATCTGTATATGCCCCGTCAAAATATGGATTGGCCACCGAGTCAGTTGAGCCTCGTTTGTTGGTGCGCGCCAACGCATGGCTTGAGGTCTCCGTGGTGCTTTCTGTGGTGCTGGGTATCGCCTTAGGTGGCGCCTTGACGGGTTTGACGCAATCCGGTGTTGCTGCTGAGTTCGCCAAAGTGTTTTCGTTTGCCTCGGGTGTTTTGGTCGACACTCAAACCTTGCCTGCGATGGCCTTGGTGTTGTGC
>CAJBHE010000020.1 GCA_903952885.1 uncultured Burkholderiales bacterium | reverse complement strand
TTAAAAGCAAAATACATCCATCGATAACTTTCTAATTCGACTCATGATCTGCAAAATATTGTTACTTACCTCACTTGTAGGTGTCAGCAATTGTTGGGCTGAACCTGTGTGGCATTGCTCTCGAAGTGCTGATGCATCCAGAACCATTGAGGTGGCGCAAGCAGACCAATTCTCGATTGCATCCTTGGGTAGCTCAGAAAAGGTCATTGGCGTATCAATTCGCGACTTAATTGATGTGTTCGCGGGAGTGCCTGTCAAAATCGGGGGTGAAACACTTTCTGCATGTTTTATGTCGGGCAATGACTCAGTCACGGTCACAGCACTGACATCACTTGGACTGCGAGCTTCGACAATTCAATCTCTGGCAAGGAGGAGCTCCATTGTTCAGAACCATTTGTTCATGGTCAGTGATGAGATAAATATGCAGAAATGCATTGCCAAACATTTCCCTGCCGTCGGCTATCTGTCATTGCCAACTGAAACTGCACACGTGATGCCCTGCTTTTAATTCAGTCCCCCATACGGCAGTCTGGTTTCGAGTGAATACACTCAATGTATGGAACATAAAGACTTTTCTCCCTGGCGCGTTTCACCTAAAAGTGATTTCAAACTCAGTGACATTGACACCTCACCGAAATCCAAAGATTTGCCGACCGATGAAGTATGGGAAAGCAGCCTCAAAAAACTGGGCGATAAGCTCAACAAACTACAAGGCACATTGCATGCTGGCAAGCACAAAGGTTTGCTTTTGATACTCCAAGGCATGGACACTGCAGGCAAAGACGGCTTAATTCGCAGTGTTTTTACCCACATCAGCCCACTGGGCGTGCGTGCCGAGGCGTTTGGTGCGCCTAGCGATTTAGAAAAGAGCCATGACTTCTTGTGGCGCATCCACCAAAAAACGCCTGCACTCGGTGAGATGGTGATTTTTAACCGCAGCCACTATGAAGACGTGCTGGTGACGCGTGTACGCGGTTGGATAAATAAAAACACCTGCGAAGAACGTTACGAACACATCAAACACTTTGAGTCCATGCTGCACGACGAGGGCATCACCATCGTCAAATGCCTTTTGCACATTTCGAAAGCTGAACAAAAAGAGCGTTTGCAAGCTCGCCTCGATGATCCTCACAAACATTGGAAGCTGCAACCTTCAGACTTTGAAGACCGCAAACTGTGGCCGAAGTTTGCAGAAGCCTACGAGGACGCGCTGTCAGCCACCAGCACTCCTGAAGCACCTTGGTATGTGGTGCCCGCCGATTCCAAATCCTATCGAGATTTATTTGTGGCAAGCCTGTTAGTTCAAACGCTAGAACACATGCAGCTGACAATACCTAAGCCTTTGTTTGACTTGTCAAAAATAAAATTGGACTGAACTCCATGCCTAAAGGTCACGGCGGACACTTTGCCGGCTATCTTTGCAAACAATAATTGTATACAATTTAGCTTGGGAATTTTTGTCGACTTAAGTGACTTTGCAGGAGATCCGAATGGATAGCTCGACCGCCACAAGGAACATTGTGCAAGCGCTGACCAAAGCAATTGTGGAACACCGTCTGCACCCTGGGTCTAAATTGGCAGAGCAAAAATTGGCCGACCACTTTGGCGTATCGCGCACGCTCATTAGGCAAGCACTATTTCAACTGGTTCAAAAACGTCTCATTCGTATGGAGCCAGCACGCGGTGCATTTGTGGCTGCCCCATCGTCGGATGAAGCGCGGCAAGTATTTGCAGCGCGCCGAATGATTGAGGTAGAAATGGTCCGCAACTTTGTGCGCCAAGTCACACCATTGCAGGTTAAAGCGCTCAAAGACCATGTGGCTCAAGAAAAAGACAGCCTTAGCCATGGCGATGTGAGAGGACGCAGCGACTTGCTAGAGGACTTTCATGTGCGCATGGCAGAGCTGATGGGCAATGAAGTCTTGGCACAAATACTCAGTGAGCTAATTTCACGTTGCGCGCTGATCACGCTGATGTACCAAAGCACTCATGCAGCAGAGCACTCTGTGCAATTGCACGCTCATATCGTAAAAGCCATCGCTGCCAAAGACGAAGTCTTAGCTGCCAAGCTCATGAATGAGTACTTGAGTCAGGTCGAAAAAAACTTGACCCTCGATCGCCAATTACCCAGCAAAGACATTGCCATGGCCTTGGCTTAACCAATATCCTTACCTTGGTATTTTGTCTTGTATGTCACATAAGCACTAGTACGAATCAATCTGCCAACACCCCCCGCTACAATTTCTGATCAGCTGAACCAGCTGAAACAAACCAATAAACAAAGATTGAGGAGTCAACAACATGGAATTACTACAAAGCACCGATTTCTGGCTGGGGTTGTTGCTGATCATTTGGATCAACATCATTTTGTCAGGTGATAACGCAGTGGTAATTGCATTAGCTGCGCGAAGCCTGCCTCCCGAACAACAAAAGAAAGCCATCATGTTTGGCTCAGGTGCTGCTGTTGTGTTGCGCATTGGCTTGACCGTGGTGGCCGCCAAGCTGATGACCTTAGAGTATCTTCAAATCGTAGGCGGTTTGCTCTTATTGTGGATTGGCGCTCAATTGCTCGAATCTGAAGAAGAAGACGAAGAAGGGGGCGAACAGCACGGCAACTTGTTCTCTGCCATCCGCACAATTTTGATCGCTGACCTGGTGATGAGTTTAGACAATGTGATTGCGGTCGCTGCTGCTGCCAAAGGTGATGAGGTTTTGCTCATCATTGGTTTAGCCATCAGCATTCCCTTGGTTATTTTTGGTAGCACCCTGATGATCAAACTCATGGACCGTTTCCCTATCATCATCACATTGGGTGCATGTTTGATTGGTTGGGTGGGCGGAGAGACTGTGGCCAACGACGTAGTACTCAAAGAATTTGGCCAAGCTAACGCTTGGTTTCACATCAGCTGCGCAGCTGCGGGTGCTGTGATTGTGTTGGGTTGGGGTAAATGGAAGTCTGCCCAACATCACAAAGTAACACAAGCAGACTAGGTCACCATCCTTGATACAAAAGCCAGCTCCATTGCTGGCTTTTTTTACGTCTTTAATATTCAATAAAAAACAGAATCTATGGCATTTTCGACATTGAATTGAATGGATTGACATATTTTGCGAATATCATTAAATGACTTTCATTCGGCATATCAGCCCAAAAGCGCTGCCGGTTTTCCTCCACTTGAATGGCGATTCCCATGTCATCTTCCACAGATCACAGCCCTGAGCACCAAGTCCTTGACGCAACCGGCGCAGATAAATTTTTCATCGTATTTTTACTTGTAGTTATTGCTGCCGTGACATGGCTTGGCGTGGTCAACTACAAAGAAGCGATCAAAGTTGAAGCATCCAAAGTCAATGGCGAAGCATGGGTGTCGTGGCTGACCGAAATTGGTACAACGCGGTTTGAAGCCAACACACAACTCACAGCTTGTAAGGGTGGTGTCAAACCGCCCGCCGATGCGAAAGCCGACACGCCTGGCACTTGGGGCGTGTGTTTAGCGCATATCTTGGCCAATACAGAACTCAAAGATCAGATCAACCCATTTTTCAATGTTGCGCCTCATTTTGTGGCAGCCTGCGTGCCTTCCGACCGAACCATGATGGGCGCGATTTTGTTGGAAGACTTGATGCCCACGCCACCTGGATCAGCGACACCATTTGTTGCTTCACAGCTGGTGGAAACCGATGCCATCGACTACAAGATGCAACTACGTCTCTCCGTGTGCGACAAAGGTGGCTACGCCATCAAAGTTGCTGAGTTTGAATTCTGAGGTCTGACATGCAAACACAATCCAAACACGACAAATTCCTAGAAGACCTCGACGTCAAATCAATTCTTGGGCAGGACCAAGAAGCCAACATCGACCACAACTTGCCCATGCGCAAGTGGTTGTACTCCTGGTTGCTTGACCCCAACATCCCTGGCAACTTCCAAAAAGACTTAGACAAGTGGATCAGCTATTTGATCATCGTCAACTTGTTCACCTTGATGTTCGAACACGTGCCCGCCGTGTACGAACCTCACCGCATTTGGTTTGAATGCTTCGACATACTGTCAGTCGCCGTATTTACCATTGAGTATGCGTTTCGCTTTTACCTTGCCCCCGAAGACGAAGAGTTTAAAAACCGCAAGAACGCGCGCTTGGGCTTTGTGACCAGCCCATTCGCCATCATCGACTTCTTGGCTGTTGCACCGTTTTACTTGCAAGCCTTCATTCCAATTGATTTGCGCGTGTTGCGATTCCTGCGACTTTTGCGAATCATGAAGCTGTTCCGTGTCTTGATTCCAGCCATTGCTGAATTCAAAGAACTCAACCAAGGCCGCACATTCCGTCAAAAAGTTCACGCCTTGGTATTCCCAAGCAACTTTGGCGGCACCATGCAACACATTTTTGAAGTGTTCATTGGGGTGTGGGTCATCTTGTCTGTGATGGCCGTTATCTTGGAGTCGGTCAAGAGTATCAACTACATCTTGCATCTTCAATTCGTCATCTTGGACGCCGTAGCTGTGGCCATTTTCACGGTGGAGTACTGCATGCGCATTTACTCCTGCGTGGAAGAACCCGGTTACAAGGGTGCATTTTTAGGGCGGTTCCGTCAGGCCAAAAACCCATCAACTTTCATCGACTTCTTGGCTATCTTGCCGTTCTTCTTAGAAGTGTTCTTGCATCACTTGATCGATTTGCGCTTTTTGCGCGTCTTCCGCTTGGCCCGACTGCTCAAACTCACACGCGGCAGCGATGCGACCGCCGTGTTGGTCAAAGTGGTGGTGCGCGAGTGGCCAGTCATGGGTGCGGCCACCTTCATCATGATGTTGCTGTTGGTCTTGACTGCTAGCTTGGGCTACTTGTTCGAATATGACGCCCAACCAGAAAAGTTTGAGAATATCCCTACCTCCATCTATTGGGCGGTCATCACCTTAGCCTCTGTAGGCTATGGAGATATTTCACCTGTCACCCCAATGGGCCGAGCTATGACCAGCGTTTTGGCACTCATGGGGATTGGTATCTTTGCTATCCCAGCCGCGTTACTGGCCTCAGCGTTCAGCGACGAATTGGTCAAAGAACGTGACCAGCTAAAGGCGAACCTGTTTGCCATCCTCAAAGACGGCCACATCAGCGAAGCCGAAGCCGCCATCATTCGCTCTGAAGCTAAACGCCTGCACTTGACCGTGGCCGAGGTGAATGCATTGATTGAAGTGGTGATCAAAGAGCACGAGCTCGAAGAGCGCAACCCATTGCCTATCCACAAAATCGCTGAAAATCCAGCTTTGGCAGTTGAGCACTACAAAGTTTTGCTAGGTCAAATCAGACAACTCGGCGTGCAAGTGGATGCCAAACAATTTGACCAAATCGCACAAACTGGCGAACGTTTGACAGCCACTGAATTTGCCATGTGGCAGAAAATTCAAGGCAAGGCATAAGCCAGTCTTAGCAACCACTGCAAACGGTCACACACGGGTTGTGTGGCCGTTTATCTATTCAGGCCCTCGTACATTTAATTTCGTTAGACATTCGCCATGACAACAGGTTTCAAGCAAACAGTGATGGAAATTTTGGATGGGTCGCCCAAGCATGCTGCCAGCCGTTACGTCGAATTGGCCATCACCCTGGTTGTGCTGGTCAACTGTTCTGCAGTGATTCTTGACTCCGTTCCCGAAATCCACGCCGAATTCAAAGATTTTTTCCACGAGTTGGAGTTTTGGAGCGTGATGTTCTTCACAGGTGAATACATTTCACGCGTTTGGTCGTTAGGAGCTAAATACAGCAAGGAAAATGGTGGCAGCTGGAAGGGGCGCTTTGAGTACATGTTCAGCGCCTTTGGATTGGTAGACTTCTTTGCCACCATGCCTTATTACATGCATATGTTCTTACCAGGCTTGGATTTACGCATTTTGCGAGTCCTGCGATTGCTGCGAATTTTGAAGCTCTCCAAATACAACACAGCGCTTCAAGACTTGTTTCATGCCATTCACTCTGAACGCCAGGCCTTTGGCTCTGCGGTGTTCTTGTTAACCATCGCAACCATCGTGTCTGCTTCGCTGATGCATTTTGCTGAAGGGCATGAACAACCTGATTTCTTTGGCACGATTCCGCATTCCATCTATTGGGCCATAGTGACCATCACCTCTGGCTATGGCAACGTAGAACCTTTAACAAAAGCAGGCGAAGCCATCGCACTGATCACAGGATTCTTAGGCGTGTGTATGGCTGCGATCATGACCGGTATCGTCGCCTCGGCCTTCTCTAACCAAGTGGCGCGTAAAAAGGCTGCATTTGAAGCACAGCTTCGTGAAGTCTTCAAAGATGGCAACATGTCCGCAGAAGAACAAGAAACCCTGAAAAACTTGCAAGCTCATTACCGACTTTCAGATGAGCAAGTCGAAGCCATGATGCTTCGCGCCCAAAACAAATCGTCCGGCAAATAACGATCATCACCATGAACACCGTAGTCGCTCCCCTCTCCACGTACCAGCGTACGAAGCGCCGCACCTTCGAAATCATGGAAGGTGAGGTACCTGACAAGTACAGCCACTTTGTCGAAATTTTTATCGCTCTCTTAGTGGTGGCCAACGTAATTGGCATCATCTTGGAATCCGTGCCAGAAATTCACGACGCCTTTGTGCACGAATTCCACTTATTTGACATGTTCAGCGTGGCCGTATTCTCAGTTGAGTACGTCATGAGAGTCTGGTCTTACAGCGAAAAATACATCCACAGTGGCGGAACTGCCTGGCAAGGCCGCAAAGAGTATGTCTTCAGCTTCTACGGCATCATTGACTTTGTCAGCACTGTGCCGTTCTATTTGCAGCTGCTGTTCCCAGGCGCTGATTTGCGTGTGCTACGCATGTTCCGTTTGATGCGAATTTTTAAACTTTCGCGCTACAACAGTGCGTTTGAAGACATGGTGGCCGCTGTGAAGGCCGAGAAAGACTCTTTCTCATCTGCCGTATTTTTATTATTCATCAGTTGTTTGCTATTTTCTTCACTGATCTACATCATCGAAGGCCACGAGCAACCCGAAGTATTCCCCTCGATCCCAGCGGCAATGCACTGGTTTGTCATCACCATCATTTCGGGCTGGGGCAACGTGGACCCAATTACTTTCGTGGGTACGATACTGGTAATCATCACCCAAATTTTGTCCATCGCCTTGGCCGCGATTCTGACAGGTGTGGTCGCCACGGCTTACACCGCGCAGGTAGAGCGTCGCCAAGCCTTGTATGAGATGGAAGTGCGTAATGTGCTGGCCGATGGAATAGTCACAGAAGATGAACAAGCCCAACTTAAAATGATGCAAGCGAAGTTAGGTATGTCAGATGAGCAAGTTGAAGCCATCAAACACCAGATGGAAGAAGAAAAGCAAATTGCTGAGGCTAACAAGCAATCGACGTAAATAAAAAAGAGGGCAATCATGGACCACCGCGCTTACGAAAAATACAAGCAAGAGAATCCGGATGTTTACACACCGCTCTCTACCTTCGACTACGTTGACCAATTTGTGCACCAACTCACTCACACCGAGTTAGTCATTTGTGTGGCCGCACTGGTGTTGGCTGTGTTTGCAATTTTTAAAATTTTTGCAAAGCGCAAAGATAAATCTAGCGAAGACCATTCAGAGTAAGAAAGGAAAAACCATGAGCGAAGCCCCAGAAACAGAATTGCCCCATCACGGAAACGACCCGTTCAGAACCCGATGCGCCATGCTGGTGTCATTGCTGGCCATGTGCTTGGCCATTGCCAGCTTAGGCGGTAACAATGCCTCTAAAGAAAGCATGAGTAACAACATCTTGGCCTCTAACGCCTATGCGTTCTACCAAGCTAAAAACATACGCCAGACCGACTACAAAATTGCTGCTGATGAACTTCGCATCGAATTGGCCAACGAAAAACTATCTCCTGCAGCCAAAACTATGGCTGAGAAAAAGCTAGAAGGCTACGAAAAAAATATTGCACGCTATGAGTCAGAGCCAGAAACTGGCGACGGCAAAAAAGAGCTGATGGAGAAAGCCAAAGAACACGAGCATGAGCGTGACATAGCTCTTCGCCAAGACCCTTGGTTTGACTACGCAGAAGCCCTCTTGCAAATTGCAATTGTGCTGACATCAGTCGCTATTCTGACCGGCGCACAGGTGTTGTTTTGGGTTCCTTGCGCACTTGGGTTGATAGGCATTTTTTCAACCATCAACGGATTTTTGTTATTCATCTAAGGTGATCCTGCATAAAAAATGGCCGCTCAAAAAGCGGCCATTTTTTTGACCAAAAGAATCAGATATTTTGCGTGCGGTTCTTAATGTCCTCTTCGGACATCAACTCCAGCTCGTAAGCACGGTGCTCTGTGATCCATTTGCGCGCCACCATCAACCGCAAAATAGTTTCACGTGTTGCTGGCGATGTGTTGTCTTCCGTCAATTGCTCACCGAAAAGCATCACCATGATAGTTTTACCAACGATGTTCAATAAAATACCAAACAGTACCAAGCCCATCAACATGGTGACGGCAGCAATCACACGTCCACCAAAGGTAATCGGGAACATATCTCCATATCCGGTGGTGGTTAAAGTGACCATGCACCACCACATCGCAGCGGGAATAGATGTGAAGAAACGCTTGTCTTCAGGAATTGGATTGCCACCAATGGGATCCACAGGCATAAACTTGGCTGCTTCTGGTGGCGCATCTGATGGTAATGGATTAGCTTTAATATCAGCATCCAATTTAGCTTGACCTAAAGCAATGGCATCAGGTGAGTACAAATCGCCTTCCACGTAATACATCAAAGTACTTGAGATCATCACCACCGAGAACAGGGCAATGAAATAGATCTTCAGGTTAGTCAAAATAGGGTTGGAGCTTTCAACCTTTTGCTCCAACTGTTGCAAGGCAATGCGTGCCATCTTCAACACTCGAAGTACTCGGACCACGCGTAACACACGAAAAACTTTAGAGCCTTGCAGAGCTGTCAAATTCATCAACATCAAGTACGTTGGCAAGATCGAGATCAAATCGACCAAACCCCAGAAGCTGAAGAAATACTTTAGGCGATCTTTGGCAAAGTACAAGTTGCCTAAATAATCAATGGTGAAAAAAAGCACGGCGGCGTATTCAATGTAGTTGAAAATTTGCTCATGTACAGTTGCGTAGGGCTCGACAGTTTCGCCAGCCAATGCCAAACAAGAAACAAAAATCCAGAAATTGATCACAGCAACCCAACCTGTGAAAGCCTTGCTGGTTGGGTCAGTAAAGACGCGTTGAATCACGCTGTCTGAGTTTTCTTTGTAACGCACATTTGCATGCATATGTTTATCTTTCCTTAAGTTAACCAAACAAATCATTTGGACGATCAACATTCTATGAATTGCATTTTTCAAAACAAGAAAGCAAATACCCGGTGCATTACCAAATTAGTGTTAATTTAATTTTCAATTAATCAAATACAAGAAATAAAAAATAAAAGTTAATTCGAAAACATTCTTATCTGATGGAAATAAATTTACAAGGCCAAGTTGCGAGAACCTAAAACACAAAGAATTGGTGTCTAGATTCGACTCTGAAAACCTCGTCATAAGGTAGAGTGATGAGCCTATTTCGTACACTTTTCATCTTCATATTTAGTAATGCAAAGCCTGACTACAACCCACGCAAGGCGCGATCGAATTGAGCAATTCATCTCGCACCACGCAGTTCAACATTTCCTAGTTTTCTTAATCGTCATCAACGCCGCCATTTTGGGTATTGAAACGAATCATGACGTGATGGCCGTGTGGGGGCATCAACTGCTCTTGTTAGACCACATCATCCTGGGGATCTTTATCACCGAGATCGTGCTGCTCATTGCTTCCCGCGGCTTTGCATTTTTTAAAGATCCTTGGTCGGTGTTTGATTTCATCGTTGTGGGCATCGCCCTTGTGCCAGCGTCAGGCTCTTTGTCCGTGCTGCGCGCTTTACGTGTGCTGCGAGTCTTAAGGCTAATCAACAAGGTAGAAAGCATGCGCAAAGTCGTGGGAGGCTTACTCAGCTCTCTGCCGGGCTTGGGCTCGGTGTTCGGTCTAATCATGATCATCTTTTATGTGGCTTCGGTGATTGCCACCAACCTTTTTCACAAAGATTTTCCCGATTGGTTTGGTAACTTGAACATGAGCGCATTTACGCTGTTCCAAGTGATGACATTGGAAAGCTGGGCCGATGGCATCGCACGGCCCATCATGGAGGTGTTCCCCTACGCGTGGATCTTCTTCATCTTGTTCATATTGATTGCAACGTTCATCATCTTTAACCTTTTCATCGCTGTGATTGTTGACTCCATCACCGCAGACCATGAAAAAGACCATCGTGATCATCACCACCAACTCACCGTGCAAGAGGAATTGCAAGAGCTACGTCGCGAAATGGCCGAAATACGTCAACTGCTGCTATTTCAAAATAAGCCATGACACCACATCACACGTCGCCGATCGCAAGCATCTACAAATGGCTGTTTGACCCGGAGTTCAGACATGGATTTCATCACCAAGTAGAACGGACCCTTGCGTTCTTGATTGTGGCGAGCGTGATTGCGGTTTTGATTGAAAACACGCCCGAGATCTACAACAGCTACAAACAATGCTTGCATTGGTTTGATGTTGTCACGGTTGGCATCTTCACTGTCGAATATGTGATGCGCCTGACTACCGCGCATCTGAATCCAGACTTTGCTGGTAAAAGTTTCCCCCGCCTCCGCTATGCCTTGAGTTTTTACGCATTGATCGACTTGATTGCCATTGCACCCTTTTACTTTGCTCGCTTTGTGGATGTGGATGTAGAAATGTTGCGCGTGTTGCGAATCATGCGACTGGCACGAATGTTCAAACTTTCACGCCAAATCATTCCTGCTTGGCACGAGTTTCAAGAACTCAATACAGGCCGCAGTTTGCGTGCCAAAGTATTTGCGATGTTGGAGCCTACAGGCCACTCAGGTCGTCTGCACACTTACATCGACAACTTCATTGTGTTTTGGGTTGCCTTGTCCATCACTTGTGTGATCCTGGAGTCAGTAGAGTCATTCAGATCCTTATTTGCAGTGGAGTTTCACGTGGTGGACATGATGGCCTTCACCATCTTCACCATCGAGTACATCGCCCGCGTTTACTCAGCACCTGAGAACCCCAAATACAAGCATATGCGCGTTTCTCGCTGGGCCCATATATGCTCTGTCTCAGCCATCATTGACTTACTGGCAATACTCCCATTCGTCTTAGAAAGACTGTTGAGCCAACACGTCGACTTGCGTTTCTTACGGGTCTTCCGGTTGATTCGAATGCTCAAACTCACGCGTTATACGTCGGCATTGCAAACGCTTTACAAGGTGGTTCAACGAGAGTGGCAGGTCATTTTTGCATCCGTATTTGTCATGATGTTGCTGGTAGTGCTCACGGCCAGCTTGGGCTTCTTGCTAGAGCATGAAGCGCAGCCTGACAAGTTTGAAAATATCCCGCAATCTATTTACTGGGCCATCATCACCCTGGCTTCTGTGGGTTATGGTGATATTTCACCCATCACACCGTTGGGCCGCTTGCTCACAGTGATCGTGGCCTTGATCGGCATTGGTATTTTTGCTATTCCAGCCGGCTTGCTGGCTTCTGCTTTCACCGACCAACTTCGCATCGACCGCGAAGCCTTCAAGCAACGCTTGATGCTGGCTTATGAAGACGGTATGCTCGACCGCGCAGAGAAAGAACTCATCGTGGCCGAGGCTGAGCGCTTGCATTTGTCTCACGAAGAAGTCAAGCGCCTCACCGATGAGGCCCGCGCAGAATTTGAAGCCAAGGAACTGCAAGACCACACCCATGCGAACGGCTTGGTGCTTGATGCCAAAGCACACCCAACTCTTGCTGCCGCACAATTCAAACTGCTGGTCGATCAGCTCAGCTTGATCACCCAAGCCACAGGCGAAGACACCTTGCGCAAAAACTTAGCGCACATCAATACAGACCACCAAATCGAACTGGACATTTTGAACATCGTGGCCAAGCGCAGCCTCTAAGACCCACACATGCAGCGGTTTTGCATTTAGGCGACAGCCTACTTGGGCGTTTGCGTTTAACGTATCGGTATGATCCATTTTTACGAACCCAAAGACGGCCACGGCCTACCCCACGACCCCTTCAACGCCATTGTTGGTCCACGCCCGATTGGCTGGGTGTCTACACGCAGCAACGACGGTGTGTTGAACCTCGCGCCCTATAGCTTCTTCACTGCCTTCAACTACATCCCGCCGATTGTGGGCTTCTCCAGCACAGGTCCCAAAGACTCGTTGCGCAACGTGCAAGAGAACGGCATGTTTGTATGGAATCTCGTCACGCGGCCGCTAGCCGAAGCCATGAACCAAACCTGTGCCCCCGTGGGCCCTGAGGTGAATGAGTTTGAATTGGCGGGTCTGACCGCCGCACCTTCACGCATAGTGGACGTTCCGCGCGTGGCTGCGAGCCCTGTGTCGTTTGAGTGCCGCAGTACGCAAATCATTCAACTCGAAGGCCTCGACAAACAAAAAGTGCCGACCTGGCTGGTACTGGGCGAAGTGGTGGGCGTTCACATTGCCAACCACTTGCTCAAAGACGGCATTTACGACACCGCCAATGCTGGTCACATTTTGCGTGGTGGCGGCCCGGCTGACTACTTCAGCATAGGGCCCGAGCAACTCTTTAAGATTTGGCGTCCTCAGGCTTGATAGCGACATGTAATTGCGGAAACACCACACTCACACAAAATCCTTTGGGTGCTACCGTTTTGAACTCGACCTGTGCACCAAGCAGCTTGGCATAGGTTCCCACGATAGCGAGTCCAAGGCCCATGCCAGCCTTCAGTGCCTCGCCAGACGCGCCTTGCACCCAGCGCTGACTGATTTGGGTGAGTTTGTGTGCCGCTACACCTACACCGTTGTCGATCACTGAAAGCGTGACGTTTTGATAGGTTTGCTCCAAAGAAACCGTGATGTGGCTTGCACCTTCAGTTGCACGCCCGTAACGTAATGCGTTGTCAATTAAGTTATTCAATATCCCCTCAATCAGCGCGGCGTTACCAAGCACTGTCACAGCATGGTCAATACCCTTAGCGCCGAGATCAACTTTGGCAGCATCCGCGCGAGACAAAAAACGAAGCACTGATTCGCCTACCAAATCATCCAAGGACACAGGGACATTTTTTAAAGTCTGCTTGGCCTCATCGGCCAATGCCAATGCCAACAGCTGATCTACCAGATGACTTGCTCGCTCTTGACTTTGTGCAATGCCTTGCAACTGCTCGCGCCACACGTGTGGCTCGTTTTGCCGCAAACCGTAATCAGCCAAGGCGCGTATGCCTGCCAGCGGTGTGCGCAACTCGTGTGCGACATTGCCTGAGAACTCCCGCTGTGCCTGGACGCTGTAAGCAATTCGTCCCAGCAACGCATTGATCGCTTGCCCAAGTCTTTGCACATCACGCGTGGTGGCAGTCACAACCACAGGCGTCAGGTCACGAGCATCACGTTGACCAACAGCTTCCTCCAGATCGGCCAAGGGTGTCAAGTCATCTTCAATTGCATGTTGCAACCACGCTGCTAACAATACCAGTAACAACAACTGGGGCACGATAGAAAATGTGAATAAACGCTGTAACAAACTGTCGCGACTCGCTGTGGTTTGCGCCATCACGACATAAAAATCACCTGGCTCTTGGCGGCGAATTGTCACCGTGCGAAGCATTCGACCCTGGTATTCCATTGCGGCAAATTGAGGCTTCACAGTTGCATTGAATTGTTCGGGACGCAAGCCCGCATGGCCCGCCAACAAATTGCCTGTCGGACCCAACACAGCAAAGTAGAGTGATTCGCTTTGATCAAACAGCACTGTACTCATCTCTTGTGCTGAAAGGTTCAAATCCAAAGTACCTGCAGCATCAACGGCACGTCGTACATGACTGGCCACTAAATACGCATCGTCTAGCAAAGATCGGTCAAACGCCTGCTGGGCAAAGTAAGACGCAATGCCTACGACCAAAGCGGAACCCATCAACCACGTCACAGCCAGCGGAAGCAACACATGGCGCAACAAACGGTTGCGCAACGAAGGCTTACGTAGAATTTCCGTCATAACTTCTCCTCTAAGACGTAGCCAATACCCCGTAAGGTACGAATTGAGGCGCCACTGTCGATCAGCTTTTTACGCAAGCGCGAAATAAAAGCTTCCAGCGCGTTGTCCCCCAAAGCTTCATCGAAACCAGACAGTTTGTCAGACAGAACGCGTTTGCTCACGGCACGGCCAGGAGGCATCATTAGCTCGCACAACACTTCAAACTCGCGCGCTGGCAAAACCAAATCGACATCGTTCACAAAGATGCGACGCAGCTTGCGGTTGAGTCGTAGCTGACCGACTTGGACCTCGTCACTTACCCCTTGCGTGCGGCGCACCAAGGCACGCAAGCGGGCTTCAACTTCTTCCAAATCAAAAGGTTTACCAAGGTAATCGTCAGCACCTGCGTCCAAGCCTGCAATGCGCTCGTCTGTGCGGTTGCGGGCGGTCAAGACCAAAACGGGAGTGCGGTCTCCACGAGCGCGGACCTCTCGCAGCAGGTGCAAGCCGCTGCCTTGAGCAGCGTGGGTTTGGCCGTTGAGAGGCAGATTGAGATCTAGCAAAACCGCGTCATAAGCCTGCACTCGCCAAAAGTGTGCTGCCTCTTCCAAATGGCTGGCTGCGTCCACACGGTGGCCCGCATCATTAAGGCTGCGCATCATCACCGTTTGCAGTACGGCATCGTCTTCAATCAACAAAATTCGCACAGAGGAGACTCAAATAATAACTAAGTCAGGGAGTGGTCAGCCACGATCAACGATAAACTGGCTATGAGCATACGACATAACCTCCAAGACCGCCTACGCGAAACTATTCGCAATTTGCTGAACACCCCCACCAAGCGCTACGCCACTGGCGGCACGGCATTGGCTATCGCCGTGCTGGGCTACACCTTGCTGAATCAAGAATCTCCTCACAAGCCCCCAGTACCTCTACCCATCGTGCAGGGCCAACAACTGCGCTTTCCAGCTGGTCATCCGCAGCTCGCCTTACTAGGAACCGCCGAAGCCAAGGCAGCAAAGAGCGTGACTCTAGAACTCCCTGCCCGCTTGGTGTGGAACGAAGAACGCACCCAGCGCATCTATCCCGCATTTGCAGGTCGCGTGCTCAGCCTCAATGCCGACATTGGCCAAAGCGTGAATGCCGGCCAAGTGCTGGCCACCCTGGCCTCGCCAGAGTTTGGCGCAGCCCAAGCCGACACCGCCAAAGCCATGGCCGATGCCCAAGTGGCCGAACGTGCCCTGGCCCGCCACCAAACTTTGTTTGAAGCCGATGTGATTTCGCGCAAAGAGCTCGATCTGACGGAGGCCGATGCCATGCGCGCTCGAGCCGAACTGGCTCGCGCCCAAGCACGCACACGCATGTATGGCAGCAGCGCCAACAACGTGACCCAACAACTCGGGCTAGCTGCCACCGTCAGAGGCGTCGTCGTTGAACGCAACCTCAGCGCTGGCCAAGAAGTGCGCCCCGACCAAGGCGGCCCAGGCAACCAAGCCCTGTTTGTGGTGAGTGACCCCAGCGTGCTTTGGGTGCAAATTGATGCACGTGAATCAGACACTGCATCGCTCAAGCCAGGCACCAAAATTTCTTTGACACTGCCTAATTTCCCAGGCCAAACCTTTGAAGCCAAGATCTCCGCCACCGGTGACTTCATTGACAGCACCACCCGCTCTATCAAAGTGCGCGCCGTCATTGACAACGCACAACGCTTACTTAAAGCCGAAATGCTCGGCACTGCTCGCATTGAACGCAAACTAGGTGCAGGTGTGTTGATACCGGCAAGTGCCGTGCAACTGCGTGGCACCGAGCACTGGGCCTATGTACAGACCGAACCCGGCGTGTATGAGCCCCGACTCGTCAAACTGGGCTATGAAGGCCTACAAGAAGTTCTCGTCGTCGACGGCGTACAAGCCAACGAATTGGTCGTTAAAGATAACAGTTTGCTCTTGGCACGTGAATTCCGC
>CAJBHE010000019.1 GCA_903952885.1 uncultured Burkholderiales bacterium | reverse complement strand
CCGCTGCGCGGGATACAGGCCCACCACTGCGTTGGCAGTGAGCCAGCGATTGGCGATGATTTTTTTCAGCATCCCTTGGCCGTCGGCATACACCTTCTTGGCTTCTTCGCCCACTACATCGTCTTCCAAGATAGCGGGGAATGGACCAGCCAAATCCCAGGTTTGGAAGAACGGGGCCCAGTCGATGTACTTTTCTAGCTCGGCCAAATCAAAGTTTTTGAACACGCGACGGCCGATGAACTTTGGCTTAGCAGGTTTGTAGTTATCAAAGCTCACAGGCGTGGCATTGGCACGTGCTTGCGCCAGCGTGACCAAGGGCGTTTGCTTTTTGTTGGCGTGTTGCTCGCGCACATTGGCGTAGTCGGCATTCAACTCAGCGATGTATTTGGCCGCTTGGTCTGACAACAAGCCTTGAGCCACGCTCACGCTGCGCGAGGCATCAGGCACGTACACCACGGGGCCTGTGTAATGGGGCGAGATCTTCACGGCGGTGTGCACGCGGCTGCAGGTCGCGCCACCAATCAACAACGGCATTTGGCGTTCGCGGAAATACGCATCTTTTTCCATCTCGGCCGCCACGTACTGCATCTCCTCCAAGCTGGGCGTTATCAGGCCAGACAGGCCGATGATGTCGGCGTTTTCTGCTTTGGCTTTGGCCAAAATTTCGTGGCAAGGCACCATCACGCCCATGTTCACCACTTCAAAATTGTTGCACTGCAAAACCACGGTGACGATGTTCTTGCCGATGTCGTGCACATCGCCCTTGACAGTGGCGATCACGATCTTGCCCTTGGCTTTGACGTCTTCGCCTGCCGCTTCTTGCGCGAGTTTTTCGGCCTCGATGTAGGGCAGCAAATGCGCGACGGCCTGCTTCATCACGCGGGCGCTTTTGACCACTTGCGGCAAGAACATCTTGCCTTGACCGAACAGATCACCCACCACGTTCATGCCGTCCATCAGCGGGCCTTCGATGACGTGCAAGGGGCGGCCCGCTTTGGCCAGAATCTCTTGGTAGGCCTCTTCGGTGTCGTCGGTGATGAACTCGGTGATGCCGTGCACCAGCGAATGGCTGAGGCGCTGCGCCACACCCACAGGCGCATCCGGTGTGCCGCGCCAAGCGAGCTTTTGGCTGTCGTCTTTGGCTGCGCCTTTGGCGGTTTCGGCCACTTCAATCAGGCGCTCGCCAGGTGTTAAATGCGGCTCGCCGGGCTTGTAGACGGGCATTCTATTGAGCACCACGTCTTCCACGCGATCGCGCAGCGTGGGCTCGAGGTCGTCGTACACGCCCATCATGCCGGCGTTGACGATGCCCATGTCCATGCCAGCTTTGATAGCGTGATACAAAAACACGGTGTGAATGGCTTCGCGCACAGGGTCGTTGCCACGGAATGAAAAGCTCACGTTAGACACACCGCCGCTCACCTTCGCGCCGGGCAGGTTGTGCTTGATCCAGCGCGTGGCGTTGATGAAGTCCACCGCGTAGTTGTCGTGCTCTTCGATGCCGGTGGCGATCGCAAAAATGTTCGGGTCAAAGATGATGTCT
>CAJBHE010000018.1 GCA_903952885.1 uncultured Burkholderiales bacterium | reverse complement strand
GGGCTTGTGCCGTTCAGTGGGTGTGCCTGCACGCGATGTGTATGGCATCCGTTTGGTGCCTTCAGCTTTTGGCTACAAAGAGTTGTCGGGCAACCCCGCCAGCTTGAAAGGCGCGCAACACTGCCGTGCCGAGGTGTATTTGCAAGCTCACGGTTGGGTGGCGATGGACCCCGCTGACGTGGCCAAAGTGATGCGCATGGAAACCCCCACATGGATCAAGCGCACCGACGACGCCGTGGTTCAACCCGTGTACAACCGCTTGTTCGGTGGTTGGGAAGGCAACTGGCTGGGCTGGAATACCGCGCACGATGTGGCTTTGCCAGGCAGCAAAGAAGACCGGTTGGGCTTCTTGATGTACCCCGTGGCTGAGACGATCGATGGCCGCGCAGACTCTTACGCGCCTGACACCTTCAACTACCAAATCACGGCACGCGAAATCAAGGCCTAAGGTTTTAAGCTTTGAGTTTTACAGCGCGATGTTCAAACGCAACGTGCTGTGAAACTCACGGGCCTCGCCAGCAACGGGATCAGTAAATCGCACGCTCTTAGCCAGCAGCTGCAACGGGTCGCTGAAGTCTTCATCCGCATCCGGTCCGCGCAATACGGTTGGATAAAACTGGTCGCCCTCAAGCGGCAAACCCAGCGCCATCATGTGCACACGCAGCTGGTGTCGTTTGCCACTGATGGGCTCTAGCTGGTACAGCGCACGTGTGCCTTCCACTTTGAGCAGGCTGATGCGTGTTTCGCTGTTGGGCTCGCCCAGCACTTCTTGTGTTTTGAAAAAAAGCGCATCCGGCTGCAAGCGGCTGGTGTGTGTGTGTGGCAATTCAAGCGCAGGGTTGTACGCCGCCACTGCTTGGTACACCTTGTGCATTTCTTTGTCGCGAAACAGCGCGTGATACGCATCACGATCCGCTGAGCGTTTGCCAAACATCACGAGGCCAGCGGTTTCGCGATCGATGCGGTGCAGGGGTACAAGGTCGTCGTTGCCTGTGAGGTGTTTCAGTTGCACCAATAAACTTTGCTGCACATAGCGGCCCGCAGGCGTGACTGGCATGAAGTGCGGTTTGTCCGCCACGATCAAACGGTCGTCTTCAAATACGATGCTGGCCCTCTGGGGCAACACGGGCTCGTTGGCGATGTGGCGGTAGTAGTAGAGCTTGGTGTGCGGCGTGTAAGCCTGTGTGGCGGCCACAGGCTGAGCCTCTTCATTGAGTACCAAGCCATGTTCAAAGCGGTGCAGCCACTCGTCAAGTGAAATGTCTGGCATGCGCTCCAACAAAAAATCCAGCACCGTTGGCCAAGGCCCAGCGGGTAGAAACACGCGGCTTGGGCCTACGCCGTAGCGCGTGGGGATTCGCATAGAAGTGGCTTTCAGATGCCTTAGACCTTGGTGAACAACAAGTCCCACACGCCATGGCCGAGCTTCAAGCCACGGTTTTCAAACTTGGTGAGGGGGCGGTAGGCGGGCTTTTCGGCAAAGCCGCTGGGGTCGGTGGCGGTGTTTTTCAGCAATGGCTCTGAAGACACCACTTGCATCATTTGCTCTGAATAAGGCTGCCAGTCGGTGGCCAAGTGCAAATAGCCACCGGGCTTGATGTGTTTGGCCAGGCGGTTGACGAACGCGCTTTGAATCAAGCGGCGCTTGTGGTGACGGCTTTTATGCCAAGGGTCAGGAAAGAAGATGTGCACGCCGTCCAAGCTGTTTTCGCCCAGCATGTGGTCCATTACCTCCACCGCGTCGTGCTGCACGATGCGGATGTTGCCAATGTTGTCTTCACCGCAGCGCTTGAGCAACGCACCCACGCCAGGCGCGTGAACCTCGCAGCACAAAAAGTTGTCGTCAGGGCGCGTGTGCGCAATCTTGGCCGTGGCGTCACCCATGCCAAAACCAATTTCCAAAATCAGTGGCGCAGTGCGGCCAAAGGTGGTGGTCGTGTCCAAACGCTCAGGACGATAAGGCACCAAAAATTTTGGGCCAAACTCTGCAAACGCCCGCGTTTGACCTGGACCCATACGTCCAGCGCGCAACACATATGTTTTGATCACGCGCATGAACGGCGTGTCGGTTTTTGTGGCGACTTGGGGAGTGGTCGTATCGGCGGTCATGGCGGGCAGGTTTTTGAATAAACCGTGATTATCGTGGGACAGTCGCCCATGCTTGCGTCCATGAGTTGAGGGCTTGCTCAATCGATGCGCCATCTTCTAGCTTGGACAACCCCAATGCTTGCGCGGCAGTTTGTAGCGCATTAAATGGATCACTTAGGCTCAAAGCTTCAGCACCATTCTGCTTGCTCAGCTTTTCCCCGTTCTCACCCAGCACCAACGGCGTGTGCATGTAGCTTGGCGTAGGCAAAACCAGCGAATATTGCAGCAAGATTTGCCGTGCGGTGTTGTCGGTCAAGTCTGCCCCACGCACGATGTGGGTGATGCCTTGTGCAGCATCGTCCACCACCACGGCAAGTTGGTAGGCCCACAGGCCGTCGGCGCGGCGCAGCACGAAGTCACCCACTTCTTTCGCCACATCTTGTTGTTGGTCGCCAAGCAAACGGTCATGCCATGCAAGAGGCGTGGCAAGTTTTAAATCCTCGATGACGCGCTGCACATTCAGCCGGTATGCGCGTGCGGTTTTGCCATTCAAACCGTCGCGACACGTGCCAGGGTAAACCGCTGCATGGTGGCGTTCACGCGTGTGGCCCATCAAGGTTTGTGCGTCTTCAATCTCTTTGCGTGAACAGCCGCAGGGGTAGGCCCAGCCTTTGGCAATCAACGCGTTTAGCGCAGCTTGGTAGGCATCACTGCGTTGCGATTGCCACATGACGGGTGCATCAGGTACGAGGCCAAAGGTTGCTAGTTGCTGCAGGATGAATTGGTCTGCGCCGGGTATGCAACGCGGTGTATCCGCGTCTTCGATGCGCACCAGCCATTGGCCGCCGTGTGCGCGTGCGTCTAACCAGCTGGCAAGGGCAGCAACGAGCGAGCCCGCATGCAGCGGGCCCGTGGGGGAGGGAGCGAATCGACCGACGTACGGCAACTACAAACGCTTGGCGGATTGACAAACCGCCAATGCGAGTTCAAGGCCAGAGACAAACGCGTCTTCCACGCGGTGGCCCAAGTGCCAGTCGCCGCAGGTCCCCAAGCCGTTGGCAGGGTTGTATTGATGAGACACGCCGAGCGGCGTGACGGTTTTGGCATAGAGCCAGCGGTGCATTTCGGCATACGTGGGCTCGGCACGGATGCCAGTGAGCTCGGCAAACGCCCGCAACAGTTTGGCTTTCACACGGGCTTCAGGGTCAGAGATATGTTCGGCCGACCAAGCAGAGCTGGCCTGCACCGTCCAACGCTCGACTTTGCCGCGTCCGGGCTTGGACGACTCGCGGGCCAACCAAGCAATGCGGTGGTGAATGCTGCGAGCCGCGTTCCACTGGGGGCCGATATGCAGGTTGGGTTGTGTGGCCTTGGGGAAGGCCACCATCATGGTCCAACAAGGAGCCACGTCCACAGCGTCCATGGCTTTGAGCCATTTGGCATTGGCAGCATCTTTGGCTGAGGCTTTGAGCAAGTTTTCAGCCTGTATGCAGGGAATGGCAAGCAACACGTGGTCAAAGCCCGTGTAATTTTTATCGTCGGCATGCACGGTCCACAAGCCTTTGGTGCCTCTCTCTAGGCGGTTGACTTGGGTGTTGTAGCGAATGGCTTTGCCAAGCGGTTCGGCCCAGTGGCGAACGAGGGCGTTCATGCCGGGCTTTGCCACAAAGTGGGCGTCTTTGGTGGTGCGTGCGGCCTCAAACACATGGCCCAGTGGGTCGAGCACACGCACGGCGTTGGCGCTCCATGGGCGGCAAATGTCGGTTGTGCCCGGCACGGCTTGGATAGCCAACGAAAAGCGCGGGTCTCGCACGGTGAAGTATTGAGCCCCATGGTCAAACGTGCCGAAGTGACTGTCACGGGTGGACATGCGGCCACCTGCGCCTCGGCTCTTTTCAAACACATGCACATGGTGGCCAGCTTTGGCCAAAGTGCGGGCTGCGGTGATGCCAGCGATGCCGGCTCCGATGATGGCGATGTTCAAGGTCATGGTTGCACTCTACACCTTCCTGCGAGCTAAATAGGTCGGGGGTTCACCAATAGCGCGGAGCGGGTGGCCGAACTCTTGAGTTGTTTCAGCCACCACTGCAAAGCGCGTCCACCACGCTCGCCTTCGCTGCCATTCGGTATGCGCCAAGCGTAACTGAGTTGTGCCACACGTTGGTGACGTTCGACGGCGCGCACGACCAAAATACCTTGGTCAATCAAAGCTTGCACCATTTGTTCAGGCACAAACCCCACACCCAGGCCGCGGACCTGTGCGTCAATTTTGCTTTGCATGCTTGACACTGTGAACACATCTTGGCCAGGCAGTAAACCAATGCTCACACCTGCGCCGCGCTGAACCGAATCGGCTACAGCCACGGCGCGGTGTTGGCCAATGACCGAATCTGTCAGAGGCTCTGCCGCATTTGCCAAAGGGTGATGCGGTGCTAGGGCAAACACAAACCGCATGGCGCCTAACACATGGCTGTGTATGCCCGAGGCTTTGCCGTTTTCGCTCACCGTGCCCGCAATGCCCAAGGCTAAATCTGCTTGGCCACTCGTCAACGCTTCGAGTGTGCCGGTGAGTGTCTCGTCGCGCAGCTTCAGGCGTGTGGGTGCGTTCAAGGCCATGAAGGCTTCACACAGTTCCATCACCGTTCTGCGGTCGATGATGCCGTCCACCGCAATGGTGAATTGGCTTTCCCAGCCGGTGGCCACACGCTTGACGCGGTTGGCAATGGCATCCATGTCGGCCAGCAGGCGTTCGCCTTCGCGCAGCAGTTCACGCCCTGCGGCTGTGAGCTTGGCTTGTCTTGAGCTGCGATCAAACAACAGCACATCCAGTGCATCTTCAATTTGACGCACGCGGTAGGTGAGTGCGCTGGGCACTAGCCCCAAGGCGCGCGCGGCGGCGGCAAAGCTGCCTGCTTTTTCAATTGCGTGCAGCATGGAGAGCGAATCGGGGGTGAGGACGTCACGGGGAGAAGTCATGCAATGTGGCTTTGATCGTTCAAATAATTTGAATGATGCCATCAAATGTGATGCATGGCAAAAGCCGGGTGGAGGCCTAAAGTTCAGGTCAAGAACAAAACAGGAGACCACACCATGTTGACCATTCGCAAATCACAAGACCGAGGCTATGCTGATCACGGCTGGCTCAAGTCGTTTCACAGTTTCTCGTTTGCGCACTACTACGACCCTGAGTTCATGAGCTGGGGAAATTTGCGCGTCATCAACGAAGATCGAATTGCGCCTGGCACAGGCTTTGGCACACACGGCCACCGCGACATGGAAATCATCAGCTACGTGCTGAGCGGCAACTTGGCTCACAAAGACAGCATGGGCAACATCGAAGGTATTCCACCGGGCGACGTGCAGCGCATGAGCGCAGGCAGTGGCGTGCAGCACAGCGAGTTCAACCACGCACCAGACGAGACCACGCACTTCTTTCAAATTTGGATTGAGCCCAACGTGCGCGGCATTCCTGCCAGCTACGAACAAAAACAAGTGCCGCCTGCTTCTAAGCGCGGCGCTCTCAGCCGCATTGCCGCACCCGAAGGTGGTGTGGTGAAGATTCATGCAGACGCCGCGTTGTATGCGGGGCTGTTTGACGGTGACGAAACTGCCACATTGACCATTGCCCAAGGTCGCAAAGCCTATGTGCACCTCATACGCGGTGCATTGCAGGTAAATGGCGCAGCACTCAGCACGGGTGATGCT